>NZ_CP131601.1:2400000-2700000 GCF_030685535.1 Photobacterium leiognathi
TAAACGTTTTAATTTGCCCTAGCGCCACAACCTCTTCACGGCAATTACGTGATTGCCAGTAGAATTTAGGATACAAGTCTTGTGTATCCATCCAATCAATAAGATCAATGTTTTTTGATAAGTCTAATTTAACCAATAAACGCTGGGTTGTAGCAGATGCTTGCTCTAATTTAGCAATTAATAATTCAACGGCTTGTTGTAACGCAGTCAAGATAACCTCGCTCAGCTCTATTACACCAACACGGCTCATCCCTGGCTGAAAGATAGATATGTCACTCTCTTAGACATATTTTCTTTACTAAGAATAGTCACTTGCGCCTCTCAATGGAGGTAATAACCGTTGATTCTCTTAGTAAAGAAGAATGATGTAGCATTCTACCTCACTAAAAAGCATCTGACTAATGAAGTAACGCAATTGTATGACGCAACTTGCTAGCAGAAACCTCTGTTCAATATTGTTAATTCTAGTCAAACCACCCAGTTTCATTCTGTTCAAATAACACAAAACACTATTTTACATAATTATCTTCTGAAAGGTGTTCCTATCGCCCTCTTTTATAGTGTAATTTGTGGTTATACCAAATAATCATCAGGAAAATCTCTTATGCAAAAATTCGGGATGTCATCCAAACTTAACAACGTTTGCTATGACATACGCGGTCCCGTTCTGAAGCACGCTAAGCGCATGGAAGAAGAAGGGCAAAAAATTCTAAAACTCAACATCGGTAATCCGGCCCCGTTTGGTTTTGACGCCCCTGATGAAATTCTGGTAGATGTGATCCGTAACTTGCCAACATCGCAAGGTTACTGTGACTCAAAAGGTATTTACTCTGCGCGTAAAGCGATCGTACAGCACTACCAAAAACGTGGTTTACGTGATCTTGATGTTGAAGATGTTTACATCGGTAATGGTGTTTCTGAATTAATCGTAATGGCAATGCAAGCGTTGCTAAACCATAAAGATGAAATTTTGGTGCCATCACCTGATTACCCATTATGGACAGCAGCGGTATCGCTATCAGGTGGTACACCCGTTCACTACACCTGTGATGAACAAGCTGACTGGTACCCAGATTTAGATGACATCAAACAAAAAATCACACCGAACACCCGTGGTATTGTGTTAATCAACCCAAATAATCCAACAGGTGCGGTATACAGTCGCGATTTTCTATTAGAAGTGGTAGAGATTGCTCGTCAGCACGATCTGATCATCTTTGCCGACGAAATCTACGATAAGATTTTATACGATGGTGCTCAGCATACATCTATTGCGCCATTAGCAGATGATGTTGTCTGTGTAACATTTAACGGTCTCTCTAAGTCATACCGTGTCTGTGGTTTCCGTGCAGGTTGGATGGTTATCTCAGGCCCTCGTCATCGCGCTAAAGGTTACATCGAAGGCTTAGAGATGCTGTCATCCATGCGTTTATGTGCCAACGTACCTATGCAGCATGCGATCCAAACCGCATTAGGTGGCTACCAAAGTATCAATGAATTGATCTTACCGGGTGGACGTTTATTAGAGCAGCGCAATAAAGCGTATGATTTATTAACTCAGATCCCTGGCGTGTCTTGTGTTAAACCTAAAGGCGCACTGTATCTATTCCCGAAATTAGATCAGAAGAAATTTAATATTCAAGATGATCAGAAGATGGCGATGGACTTCTTGCTACAAGAGAAAGTGTTAGTCGTTCATGGTACAGGCTTTAACTGGAAACAACCGGATCACTTCCGTATTGTTACTCTGCCTCACGTCGATGATCTTGAACTGGCAATGAGTCGCCTAGAGCGATTCCTTCATAGCTATCGCCAGTAACGCAAATTCATTATTCTCAAGCCTCGGTAACCCGGGGCTTTTTCTTAACTAAAAGCTGTCACACCTTCCCCTACATCTGTTACTTTATACTCATAATTTCTATGCAAGCTGTTCGTTAATACCTCAGCAAACTTAGCAAAGAGAACTGATCATCATGGAAAAAAGTCATTTCTTCGCCCACCTTGCCCGTATGCGTTTAATTCAACGCTGGCCCTTAATGCGCAGTGTGGAAACAGAAAATATTTCAGAGCATAGCCTTCAAGTTGCCTTTGTTGCTCACGCCCTCGCTTTAATTAAAAACCGTAAGTTCGGTGGCAATCTCAATCCAGAACGTATCGCTCTACAAGGGATGTTTCACGATGTGAGTGAAGTGATCACTGGTGATATGCCAACGCCAATCAAGTACTACAACCCTGCAATTGCGGAAGAATATAAAAAGATTGAATTAGCCGCAGAGCAGAAACTGATCTCAATGCTGCCAGAGGAGTTTCAAGACGATTACGCATCACTATTAGATAGCCATAAAATTGATGCAGAAGCAGCTGCGGTTGTAAAACAGGCAGATACCTTATGTGCTTATATTAAATGCCTTGAAGAGCTCAGCGCAGGTAATCATGAATTTACCCGAGCAAAAAAACGTTTAGAAGAAACGCTAGAGCAACGTAAAACGCCTGAAATGGAATATTTTCTCGATACCTTTGCTGATAGCTTTAATCTGACATTGGATGATATTAGTTAATGACAGAGTTTAAGATCACCCCACAATGGCAAGAACGTCATTACGATGAGCAAAAAATGCGTCGCGATGATCACCGTTCTCCTTATCAACGAGACAGAGCCCGTATTCTTCACTCTGCCGCCTTTCGTCGTCTACAAGCCAAGACCCAAGTTCATGGTGCTGGTAATCATGACTTTTACCGCACTCGCCTAACGCATTCATTGGAAGCATCACAAATCGGGACTGGGATCGTCGCTCAGCTTAAGTTAAAACAGCCAGAATTTCGTGAGCTATTACCGTCAACGAGCTTAATGGAGAGTCTTTGTTTAGCTCATGATATCGGCCATCCGCCGTTTGGTCATGGCGGTGAAGTAGCACTCAATTACATGATGCGTAATAACGGTGGCTTTGAAGGTAATGCGCAAACTTTTCGTATTGTGACTTTATTAGAGCCCTATACGGAAGGCTATGGAATGAACCTAGCAAGACGCACACTGCTAGGATTATTAAAATACCCTGCCTTATTGAGTCAAACGGCACCATTAGAAAGAGCGCCAGATGTTGCTAACTTTCGTCACCTAAAAGCTAAAGATTGGTATCCAGCCAAAGGCTTATACGATGATGACAAAGCCGTATTTGATTGGGTATTAGCGCCATTATCAGATAAAGATAAAGCCTTATTTGCCCAAATGCGCTGTGAACGACAGTCTCCAACACTGCCATGTAAAACCCGATTTAAATCTTTAGATTGCTCTATCATGGAGCTTGCCGATGATATTGCTTACGGTGTTCATGATTTAGAAGATGCTATCGTGATGGGAATAGTCAATCGTGATGAATGGCAAGAAGCTGTCGCATCTAAAATTGCAGAGTGTGGCGATCCTTGGTTAGAAGAGCGCATCGGCGAGATCAGTGAGTTGATGTTTGGTAGCCACCATCAGCGCAAAGATGCAATAGGTGCGCTAGTTAACGGTTTACTGACTTCTATCACCATTAGCCCAACCATTCAAAATGGTACGGATTTCTTTGATGAGCCATTACTACAATGGAACGCTTTCTTATCTGAACCAATGGAAAAAGCACTAGAGGTATTGAAACAATTCGTCAGTATCTATGTAGTGAAAAAGCCTGAAATCCAACTGTCTGAATACAAAGGGCAGCAACTGATCATGGAATTGTTTGAAGCCTTTTCATCTGATCCAGAACGACTATTGCCAGAAGGTACGCGTCAACGTTGGCTTGAAGTACAAGAGAATGGCGGTAATGAACTGAGGATCATCGCTGATTACATTTCAGGTATGACTGACGGTTTTGCCCAACGCTTGTACAGCACTTTGTTCCAGCCGACGTCTGTGACTGGGATCAGCAATGACGGTTACGGGTTTTAAGCCATCAAAAAGGGAGCAATATGCTCCCTTTCTATTATCAGAGTAATTTCTTACTCATTACTTTGATAATTTTTCTCAAACACTCCAGAGGGCATCTGCGCAATTTGAAAGTTAATCATCGCATCAAATGTATCAAGCAGTGGCTGTAGATCTGTTTGCGCAGATTCCAATACAGACAAAGCAAGAAAACCTGCTTCTACGGTTGAGACCCCCTGCTCTTTCGGCGATTTACGGATCCGGTAATTCCCCATATCAACATTATCTAAACTTACTAACGGCAAATGATGTAAGTTAGTTGATAATTGCCACATCTTATAAGCTTTCTTCCACGTACCATCGAGCAAAATGATCACTTTTTTACGTTGGCAGGCAGACTGCGTTGCAATTTCTGAAAGGGCTACCGAGCCCTCTCCGGGATAGACTACGTAAATATCACGATCCGTTTGGGCTAATGCTTGATTAAGTTCATCATGTTGTGAGAAGTCTTCCCCAACCCAGAGTCGGCTATTTGGCAAAGAAAGTGATAATATTCTCGCAGTACCAATGGCCCGTTTAACTTCTGACGGATGTTGTAAAATCCACAGCTCAGTTTGGGTTTCAATGGTTTTAATCCAATGGCAAATACACGCTTTATTCGCTTTGCCACAGTTATCACAATACCGACTCATTGAGGTTGCCTTGTCTATTCGAAATTACATTGTTATCGCATTATGCATTGGCGTGATAGCGCAATTACCATCACTCCAACCAATACTTGTCTGGGATCGACAAGCTATTATAAATGGTGAACTATGGCGGATCCTAACAGGAAATATCACCCATACCAATTGGGCGCACCTTGCCATGAATACAGCCGCCTTTGTGATCATTAGTTTTATTTTTCGAGCGCACTTTCATACCAAAGGCTATAGCTTATTAATTTTGCTGTTGTCTTTAATTATTGGTCTTGGGCTCTTTGCTACCAATATCACCTGGTATGCAGGCTTTTCTGGCGTACTTCACGGTATTTTTGCTTGGGGCTGTATTCGTGATATTCAAGCCAAGACTAAAGGTGGATGGCTATTATTACTTGGATTAATTATTAAGATTGGTTGGGAACAATATTTTGGCGGCTCAGTAAGCTCAGAGGAGCTAATCGGTGTCCGTGTTGCCACTGAAGCTCATTTGATAGGCGCAATCACTGGGGCTGTAAGTGCATTAATAATCAAAGCTAAATGGCTATAAAGATACGGGAGCACAACAGCTCCCGTCAGTCATAACAACTACAGCTCAATAATCTTTCTATTTTTCTCAACCGTCGCTTTACCGATCCCTTTCACTTTAACTAAATCATCCGCACTCGCAAACTTACCGTTAGCATTACGATAATCAACTATCGCTTGTGCTTTTTCTGCCCCAATACCATCTAGCAAAATATCTAATTGCTCAACATTAGCTTCATTGATATTAACTGCTTTAACGATCCCTTCATGCTTATTTTCAGCAGCATGGCTTAAAGGTACCAAAGCTAATCCGCCAGCTAAGGCGATAACTTTAAATAATTGGTATGACTGCATATCTTTTTATCCCTTATTGATATATCGGAATCAAAAGAATAAGCAGAAATTAGTTAACGAAAAGAGAATATATAAAAGAAAAGCGTAGAAAAACGACGGGCCGCACAATGGCGGCCCGTTAAGAGAAATATTAATTTCAATTATTGTGCTGGCTTGTCCAACATTGGGTAAGTCACTTTTGCAGACTCTCGTAATGTTTCAAGCGTTGCTGCTAGATCTTGTTGAGCAAACATATTCTCAACTTGAGTCGCAAACTGACTATTCACTTCATCTGCTGAAGGTTTAACGTTTACCACTTTATCTAGTGCAATAATTTCAACATTACCATTGTTGTCACGTGCCATACCGTAAGACACTTTACCGTCTTTCGGCTTAGGCAATGTGAACGCAACACGTGCAACGTTTGCATCAGGACCTGAACGCGTTACCGTTTGATCGCCAGAGAAGCTTAGGCCATCTTTAGCAACTACGTCTGATTTACCTTCACGTAAAGCGGCAATAATCGCATCTGCTTTCTCAGTTGCTTGTTTCTCGCCTTTTTGCTGTGCTAACAATGTTTTCACTTTCGCTTCAACGTCAGCAAAAGGAAGCACTGCTTCTTCACGAGAATCATCAACACGAACAACAACTACATGCTCAGGTGCAATCTCAATCACATCAGAGTTCATACCGTCATCGTGAACTTCAGGGCTTTGTAGCGCTTCCTGAACTTTCTGATCTGCTAATACGCCCTTCTCATCTTGTAGAGAGATAAAGCCAGTTGTTACCACTTTAGCTTTTACCGCTTCAGCCGCAGCATCTAGAGAATCTGGAGATTCAAACGCAGTTTCAGCTAGTTTGCTTTGCAGCTTGTAGAATTGCTCCGCAACTTGCTGCTCTTGAAGCTCTGCAATGATGCTTGCTTTAACTTCAGCAAATGGCTTCACTTTAGGCTCTTCAATGCCATCTAGCAAAATGATGTGGTAACCAAATGAAGATTTCACAAGGCTAGACATATCACCCGGTTTAGCTAGCGAGAATGCCGCTTCTTCAAACGCAGGATCCATTACGCCTTTACCGAACCAATCTAGCTTACCACCATCTTTTGCACTGAAAGTATCATCAGATGATTTCTTCGCAACGTCAGCAAAATTTGCACCGCCCTTCAGCTCAGCCAGTAACGCTTCAGCTTTGGCTTTAGATGCATCGCTGTCGCCTTTCACAAGAATGTGGCTAACTTGACGCTTCTCAGCTGTGCTGTACTTGCTCTTGTGTTCGTTGTAGTAAGTTTCAGCTTCTTGATCAGTGATCTTAATGTTGTTAACGAGGTTTTTACCCGATAACTCAATGTAAGAAACTTTCACTTGCGCAGGACGAGTAAACTGATTTTTGTTTTCGTCGTAATAAGCTTTCGCTTCTTCATCCGTCACTGTTACTTTGTTAGTGAAGTCAGCTAGATTTAGCTTCAGTGTACGTACTACGCGCTCTTGTGATTCAAGCTTACGTAATTCATCTACTTCATTGTTAAGTGCGAAATCACTGCTTTGTAGTGCACTTAAGAATTGTTGACGAAGCATGTCTTTACGGATTGATTCCGCAAATTGCTCAGGAGAAATACCAGCACGACGTAGCGTTAGATTGTATTGCTCGTTATTGAATACGCCATCAACTTGGAAAGCAGGCATTTCAATGATTGCTTGCTTAACCTGTGCATCACTTACACCAAGACCTAACTCAGTCGCGCGTTGCTCAATCAGTTCATCGTTAACCATACGATCTAGTACGCTTTTACGGAACTGCTGAACGTACTCAGGGTTACCCATTAACGTTGAGAAGTAATCACCTAAACGCTGCTGCATTTGGTTACGTTGATTCTGATAAGCCTGCTCAAATTCACGCTGGCTAATCTCTTTGTCATTTACTTTTGCAGCAACTTGCTCATTACCGCTCGCCAGATAACTGCCGACACCAGCAAATACAAAAGATAAAATAATTAAGCTAAGAATAATCTTAACCCAGATGCTGTTAGCGCCTTCGCGCAATCGCTCCATCATAATTTGCCGTCTCTCCTACTGTTCGATCTGGCACGGTTTCGAACTAGATATCAAATGTGTGCACTAAATATCGGTATCAACACGATAGCCGAACCATAACAATCATTATTAATTCGTTATTAACTAATTACTAAATAATTTATTCAAAATCAGCATCTAAACTATAGATAACTGAGACACAATAAACCATTAAACAGTTAGTTTGATAACTTGATACCGATTTGATTAATGAAATGCATTTTGCGCTATTGCTACCACAAACACCACAGATCGTTATTCAAATTGACACCATCATAAGTAAAAAAAGCGCATCCACCGATGCGCCTTTGTTGAACTGGAATCAGTATACCCTTTCCAGTAGCAATATTTAAGCCATGTAACATGACAAAACAGTTGGCAAATACCAACTATTTCTTAGTTAACAGAGTCTTTTAGCGCTTTACCAGGTTTGAAACCAGGTACTTTTGCCGCAGCGATTTGGATTTCAGCGCCAGTCTGTGGATTACGGCCAGTACGAGCTGCACGTTCACGTACAGAGAAAGTACCAAAACCAACCAATGCAACTTGATCACCGTCTTTCAACGTTTCTGATACAGCTTCGATGAATGCATCTAGAGCACGGCCTGCAGATGCCTTAGAGATGTCTGCACTTTCTGCGATTTTATCAACTAGTTGAGTTTTGTTCACGATTAAATCCCCTTAATGAACTTTACCTACCCGTAACTCGTCACTGAGACGTTGTGAATAGTAGGCAATTAATTGTTTCTAGACCTGATAATAGATATTCAAACTTAACCAGATCTTAATAATACATCGCTTAGCGCGGATTCGAAGTTAACTTATAGCCAGACAAAAAAACGCTGACAAGGACTTTTGCCTTTGAAAGCGTTTTTTCTTTAGTTAATTTTGCTACAGGTCACTATTTTGGGCATTCACTAGCTCAATACCTGTTGGATTATTCTGCAGTGCAACAGTTAACACTTCATCAATCCAACGTACTGGGCGTACTTCCAAATCAGCAATAACGTTGTCTGGGATTTCTTCCAAATCACGTTCGTTCTCTTTTGGAATCAGTACAGTTTTAATACCGCCACGGTGTGCTGCAAGGAGCTTTTCTTTCAAACCACCAATAGGTAACACTTCACCACGTAAAGTGATTTCACCTGTCATAGCAACATCTGCACGCACAGGGTTACCAGTCAGGCTAGATACAAGCGCTGTACACATTGCGATACCGGCACTTGGACCATCTTTTGGTGTAGCACCTTCCGGTACGTGAACGTGAATATCACGCTTCTCGTAGAAGTCAGCAGCAATGCCTAAACGTTCAGCACGCGTACGTACAACCGTCATCGCAGCCTGAATAGACTCCTGCATCACATCACCAAGCGAACCTGTATAAGTTAACTTACCTTTACCTGGCATAGATTCAGTTTCGATAGTTAATAGATCACCACCAACTTCTGTCCACGCAAGTCCTGTAACTTGACCAATACGGTTACTTTCGTCAGCTTTTCCGTAATCGAAACGCTGAACGCCTAAGTAATCCTTAAGATTATCTTGACTGATTTGAACGTGCTTAATGTCTTTATTAAGTAAAATTTCTTTCACTGCTTTACGGCAAAGTTTAGAAATTTCACGCTCTAGACTACGAACACCTGCTTCACGTGTATAGTAGCGAATAATGCCAATGATCGCTGAATCTTCAACCATCACTTCGTTTGGCTTCAGACCATTACGCTGGATCTGCTTACCTAACAGGTGATTCTTAGCAATATTCAGTTTTTCATCTTCGGTGTAACCAGAAAGACGGATCACTTCCATACGATCAAGCAATGGACCAGGAATGTTCATCGAATTCGATGTTGCCACGAACATTACATCAGATAGATCGTAATCGACTTCTAGGTAGTGATCGTTAAATGCGCTGTTTTGCTCAGGATCTAACACTTCAAGTAGTGCTGATGCTGGATCGCCACGCATATCAGACGACATCTTATCGATTTCATCTAATAGGAAAAGTGGGTTTTTCACCTCAACTTTTGCCATTTTCTGGATCAACTTACCCGGCATAGAACCGATATAAGTACGACGGTGACCACGGATCTCCGCTTCATCACGAACACCACCTAATGCCATGCGAACGTACTTACGACCCGTTGCCGCGGCAATAGATTGACCTAATGAAGTTTTACCTACACCAGGAGGACCGACTAAACACAGGATCGGACCTTTTAGCTTGTTCACGCGACTTTGTACTGCGAGGTATTCAAGAATGCGTTCTTTCACACGCTCTAGTCCATAGTGATCGGCATTAAGCACTTCTTCGGCTTTTGCTAGGCTCTTCTTCACTTTAGAGCGCTTGTGCCATGGCACACTTAGCATCCAATCAATATAGCCACGAACCACTGTTGCTTCTGCTGACATCGGTGACATCATCTTCAGCTTCTGTAGCTCTTGCTCAGTCTTTTCACGTGCCTCAGTCGGCATCTTAGATTCTTCAATCTTTTTCTTTAGCGCTTCAAACTCATCTGGCGCATCATCCAGCTCACCCAATTCTTTTTGGATCGCTTTCATTTGCTCATTTAAGTAATACTCACGCTGAGATTTTTCCATCTGCTTTTTCACGCGTCCACGGATGCGTTTTTCAACTTGTAACAGATCAATCTCGGATTCCATCATTGCCATTAAGAACTCTAAACGTTCTGTAATATCAACGATTTCTAATACTTTTTGCTTATCAGCCAATTTCAACGGCATGTGTGCTGCAATGGTATCAGCAAGGCGTGCAGCTTCATCGATACCGTTCAGTGAAGTTAACACTTCTGGCGGGATCTTTTTATTTAGCTTAATAAAACCTTCAAACTGACCAATGGCAGTACGAACTAGCACTTCTTGCTCGCGCTCGTCCATTTCAGGCGTCACTAAATACTCAGCTTCTGCTGTAAAGTATTCATCATCAGCCAGCGCTTCTACTTTGGCGCGCTGCTGACCTTCAACCAGTACTTTAACCGTACCGTCTGGTAATTTTAAAAGCTGTAGAATAGTGGCAACAGTACCGACATCATAAAGATCAGTGATCGACGGTTCATCCGTGGCGGCTTCTTTTTGCGCAACCAACAGAATCTGCTTATTGTTCTCCATTGCCGACTCAAGGCAACGAATGGATTTTTCCCGGCCCACAAACAATGGAATAACCATATGAGGGTACACCACCACATCACGCAGTGGCAGAACCGGGATCTCTAGGCGCTCAGAACGCTCCAGGTTCATATTCATCTCTCTTCCTGTCAATACTAATCGTATTAAGTAACTGCTTGAGACACTTACTTAATACGACTAGAAAGTTAGCATATATTGAGTATATGGGGGTAAAACAAGAATATTCAACGAAAGAAGTGCTAGAAAATAAAAAAGGAGGCTTATGCCTCCTTTTTTTAGCCTTTATGTGCACTTATTAGGCACTTACTCAGCTGCAGCTGCTGGTGTTTCAGTGTTCTCATAAATCAATAGAGGCTCAGATTCACCTTTAATTACTGATTCATCAATAACAACTTTACTCACACCTTGCTGGGATGGTAGTTCATACATTGTATCAAGCAGTACAGCTTCAACAATTGAACGCAGACCACGAGCACCTGTTTTACGCTCCATTGCTTTACGCGCAATAGCCACAAGTGCATCATCACGAAACTCTAGTTCCACATTCTCAAGTTCTAATAATGCTGCATACTGTTTAGTTAGTGCATTCTTAGGCTCACGTAGAATCTGTACTAGCGCTTCTTCATCAAGCTCACCAAGCGTTGCAGTCACAGGAAGACGACCGATAAATTCTGGAATTAGACCATATTTAACTAAGTCTTCTGGCTCAACTTTCTCAAATAGATTGCTTAATGAATCTGCTTGATCTTTTGAACGTACTTCTGCGCCAAAACCGATACCAGTACCGGTAGCAACACGTTGCTCAACCACTTTATCAAGGCCTGCAAATGCACCACCACAGATAAATAGGATCTTAGAAGTATCAACTTGTAAGAATTCCTGTTGAGGATGCTTACGACCACCTTGTGGTGGAACAGAAGCAACTGTACCTTCGATCAATTTCAGTAATGCTTGCTGTACACCTTCACCAGATACGTCACGAGTAATCGATGGGTTATCTGACTTACGTGAAATCTTGTCGATTTCATCGATGTAAACAATACCACGTTCAGCTTTCGCTACGTCGTAATCACATTTCTGTAGCAGTTTCTGAATGATATTTTCTACGTCTTCACCTACGTAACCCGCTTCTGTTAGCGTGGTTGCGTCAGCCATCGTAAACGGTACATCTAGCATACGTGCTAAAGTCTCTGCCAATAGTGTTTTACCACTACCAGTAGGACCGATAAGTAAGATATTACTCTTACCTAGCTCAACACCTTCACTGTTAGTATCGCCATTACGTAGACGTTTGTAGTGATTATATACCGCAACCGCTAGTACTTTTTTAGCGTGTGCTTGACCAATTACATAATCATCCAGGTTGTTACGAATTTCTTGCGGAGTCGGCAGTTCATCGCCATCGCGTTTCGGCAACACTTCTTTGATTTCTTCGCGAATAATGTCGTTGCATAGATCAACACATTCATCACAAATATAAACAGAAGGGCCTGCAATCAGCTTGCGAACTTCATGCTGACTTTTACCGCAGAAAGAGCAATATAATAGCTTGCTGCTACCACTCTCTTTTCGCTTATCTGTCATTCGCTAACCTCTTATTGGGGTATTCCCATCATTGCCTTGTTTTGAGTGTATAACAAGTCCAGTTATTTTGCTTCGTTAACTATCTTAAGCTAACAAGCTGAATAAGAACTTAGTCACGCTTACTCAATACGGCATCCACTAAACCATATTCTACAGCTTGGTCTGCAGACATAAAGTTGTCACGGTCAGTATCACGCTCAATAATTTCTAATGGTTGACCAGTATGCTCAGCCAATAGACCATTTAGGCGTTGTTTGATTGTTAGAATTTCTTGCGCATGGATTTGGATATCCGACGCTTGTCCTTGGAAGCCACCTAATGGCTGGTGAATCATTACTCGTGAATTCGGTAGGCAGTAACGCTTACCTTTCGCGCCACCAGCAAGTAAGAATGCGCCCATTGAACATGCTTGGCCCATACATACAGTGCTCACATTTGGCTTAATGAACTGCATTGTGTCATAGATTGACATACCAGCTGTCACAGAGCCGCCTGGAGAGTTGATGTAAAGGAAGATGTCTTTATCTGGGTTTTCTGACTCCAAGAATAGTAGCTGGGCTACTACAAGGTTTGCCATATGATCTTCAACCTGACCAGTTAAGAAAATCACACGCTCCTTTAAGAGACGAGAATAGATGTCGTAAGAACGCTCACCACGAGAAGTCTGCTCGACCACCATAGGTACCAGCGCATCCAAAATTGGTGACATGGCGTTTTTTTCTTGGTAGCTCATAACGTTATTTCCCTAAAATAAATGGCCCGAATGAAATTACTCACACGGACCATTGTTAGCAGAAGACTTGAGAGAATGTCAAATCTCTACAGTAATTTCAGCAAATTAAGCAGCTGGGTTCATTAGCTCGTTGAAGCTAACTGCTTTATCAGAAACCTGCGCTTTCGCTAGAAGTGCATCAATCGCTTGCTCTTCTAGAGCAACATTGCGCATGTTGTTCATTAGCTGTTCGTTAGTTTCGTAGTACTTAACTACTTCTGATGGATCTTCGTATGCAGAAGCCATTTCAGCGATGATTGCTTTAACGCGCTCTTCGTCTGCTTTTAGCTCTTCAGACTTGATCACTTCACCCACTAGAAGACCAACAACTACGCGACGTTTAGCTTGTTCTTCGAATAGTTCACGTGGAAGCTCTGGCATGTTCTTAGCGTCGCCGCCAAAACGTTGTGCAGCTTGCTGACGTAGTGCTTCGATTTCTTGATCGATAAGTGCAGCAGGAACAGTGATGTCGTTTTGCTCAACAAGACCGTTAAGAACTTGATCTTTAATACGACCTTTAACAGCTTGCTTAAGCTCACGCTCCATGTTCTTACGAACTTCAGCTTTAAGACCTTCAACAGAACCGTCTTCAACGCCGAACTTAGCAACGAACTCTTCAGTTAGTTCTGGAAGCTCTTGAGCTTCAACTTTGTGAAGCTTGATAGCGAATGCTGCAGCTTTACCTTTTAGGTTTTCTGCGTGGTATTCTTCTGGGAAAGTCACTTCTACAGTGAACTCGTCGCCAGCTTTCTTACCTACGATGCCATCTTCGAAACCAGGGATCATACGACCTTGGCCCATAGCTAGTGCGAAACCTTCAGCTTTACCGCCTTCGAACTCTTCACCGTCGATAGTACCAACGAAGTCGATAGTTACACGGCTGTTAGCGTCAGCTGCTGCTTCTACTTCTGCCCATGTAGCTTGTTGCTTACGTAGCGTTTCTAGCATTGTGTCAACGTCAGCTTCAGTTACTTCTACAACTGGCTTCTCAACAACAACTTTGTCTAGACCTTGAAGAGCGATCTCTGAGAATACTTCAAAAGTTGCTTTGAATACTAGATCTTTACCTTCAGCGATTTCTACTGGAGTGAAAGTAGGTGCGCCTGCTGGGTTAATTTTTTCTTTAACGATAGCTTCGATAAAGTGGCGGTGCATAACTTCACCTAGGATGTCTTGACGTACAGATGCACCAAACATTTTAGCAACCATCTTAAGTGGTGCTTTACCTGGGCGGAAACCGTCGA
Organism: Photobacterium leiognathi; assembly: GCF_030685535.1. Lineage (NCBI taxonomy): Bacteria > Pseudomonadati > Pseudomonadota > Gammaproteobacteria > Vibrionales > Vibrionaceae > Photobacterium > Photobacterium leiognathi. The sequence goes on from NZ_CP131601.1 coordinate 2,414,277, forward strand.
AACGACGAGTCTTAGCAATTTTCTTTAGCTCAGCTGTTACTGCATCTTCGATGTTTGCAGCAGGAACAGTGATAGTTAGTTGGCGTTCTAGGCCTTCAGTGGTTTCAACGGTAACTTGCATTATATTTAACCTCAAAACTTACTCAGTTCTCTGAGTGATGTTGCCGAACAGCCATTTACTGACGGTGGCATCCTTTTCGTGTTACGGCTCATAAACCATAACGCCTAAATTCTTTTACTTTATTTCTAAACTGTCAGAGATGTTCATTCAACCTAGAAATTAAAGCGCGTCATTATAACGACACACAAACGTGCCGTCGAGGTTCGATAGACTAAACTGCTATCTCGCTCTACAACTGAAACACAAGATAGGGGCTAGATTGAGCATTTCAAGGGGGAAAGAGAAAATAATCAGTCTAATATGCGATTTTTGTGTTCAAATGTTGGAAAAACAGCCTATTTGATGCATTTTTTGAATGATAGGTGCGTAACAAAGCAAATGCTAGGTAATAAGACAATAAGCTAAAAACGATATTGTGAAATGGAAGAATTAAACTATGAATGTAAACAAGAAGAGCTTTAATAGAGAAGGAAATGGCACGCCCTGCAGGATTCGAACCTGCGACCACATCCTTAGAAGGGACGTGCTCTATCCAGCTGAGCTAAGGGCGCATCATTGATGTAACGTGAAGTTACGAGGTCGGATTATACGGAGCAAAAAGCTTAGGTCAATACGTTTACTTTATTTTTCATGATTTAAGACATCAACCGATTAAAGTTAAATCAATCTGTTTTAATTTCGATTTTTCCTACCTAATATCATTAACCCCTCCCCCTCTTTCTATTAAACGGATATTCAATTGCCCATCAAATACACACGAGTAATACAAGAAAAGCAAACGTTTGCGCTATAGCTAATATCATCTTTTTCTGACACAATATCTCCATTATGCTCAGCCAATATAAAAAGGATCACCATGACCGCTCAAATTATTGATGGGAAATTGATCTCCCAAACAGTTAGACAGGAAGTTGCTGCGAGAGTTAAAGCTCGTGTTGATGCAGGTCTTCGTGCGCCAGGCTTAGCTGTCGTACTTGTAGGACAAGATCCTGCTTCTCAAATTTATGTCGGCAGTAAACGTAAAGCCTGTGAAGAAGTTGGGTTCGTGTCAAAATCCTTTGATTTACCTGCAACATCAACAGAAGAAGAGTTACTACTTCTTATTGATGAGCTCAACCTTGATCCCATTATCGATGGCATCTTGGTGCAATTGCCGTTACCAGCAGGCATGGATAGCACCCGTATTTTAGAGCGTATTGATCCTGAAAAAGATGTTGATGGTTTCCACCCATATAATGTAGGTCGTTTAAGCCAACGCATACCTAAACTACGTTCATGTACGCCTAAAGGCGTAATGACACTGTTAGAGCGCTATAATATTCAGGTGCGCGGCAAAGAAGCAGTAATTGTTGGTGCTTCTAATATTGTTGGTCGCCCAATGACACTTGAATTATTGTTAGGTGGCGCAACAACAACAACCTGTCACCGATTTACACAAGATCTTGAAAGCCATGTTCGTCGCGCTGATATTCTTGTGGTTGCGGTAGGTAAGCCTAACTTTATTCCAGGATCATGGATCAAAGAAGGTGCAACGGTGATTGATGTTGGCATTAACCGATTAAAAACAGGTAAGCTTTGTGGTGATGTAGAATTTGATGTTGCAAGCCAAAGAGCAAAACACATCACACCAGTACCTGGTGGTGTAGGACCAATGACAGTGGCAACCCTCATTGAAAATACAATGTTGGCCTGTGAACAATTTCACGCTGAATAATATAAATAAGAGCAATAGTAATATTGCTCTTTTCTTTTAAATCACGTTCAAATATCTTTTACTGCTTAATATCTATTATCAGATATAATTAAGGCATATTAATTCTTTATTTTTATATATTTGTTTTTCTGATAAGTCTGAGATATCAATGCTGTATTTTTACGCTTCTTTTTAATTACATTCTGTATTTTATTTTCGTCTTTATCCTTGGCAAGTAACCAAGATATACATATTAATAAAAATATAACCAAGCCTAATGATAATAAAGCATTAGTGGTTTTTAATGTTGGTGTAGATCTTTCTGGTATCGAGCAACCAGCAAACATAGCGGCGCAATCTATTGAAAAAATGGCTGCATCATTACAAACAATGGCTAAGCACCCTAACCTTACACCAGAGCAACAAGCCGCTACTATTGATACATTTAAGCATATTGATACATTAGCACAAACATTTAACCAATCTGTTGCTGCACTACCTAAAGCTGTCGCTCAAACTAGCACACCTATTATCACCGCATCTAAATCGATCATGAGTGATATTAAACTTTATACTATTTTATTTTTTGTACTTATTATAATACTGATCGTTTTAGCTCTTATCGCTATATATTATTTCGTCCTTTCTCCTGTTAAAAATATTCTCCTAGAAACAACAGGAAAACTTAACCATATGGCAGATGCATTAGAAACCACTGCTAATTTAGTCCATGAAAGTAATCAATTTCATCGTGAAATACTCAACAGTATTCACCATTATGAAAAGCAGCAAAAAGAACATAGCAAACAAGAATCACTGACTCAGCAATAATAAAATGTATGGTCCGCCCCGTTATTGCAACTACAATATTAGTAATAACGGAGTTGCGCTAATGTATTCGGAGTCAAAATTAGGCATATTAATGTCCTAGCTCCACGATGATATCCGCGACAGATTATCCTTAAAAAGCGAAAAGCATTTATTGCTGTTTTTATTATCAGGTTATTAATCTGGCCGATTTACCGTTAATGTCATCACTTGCATTGTCGTTGCAAACTCGGTTATGACTGCGATGCAGTCTTAAACGCTTGGCGGTGCTATAACACCGCCCAAGCTATTCTTGCTAATTTGTTAGCCAATGCGACAACAACCACATTGAATGGCTTACTGGCTCTTAAATCTACCAGCCATTGTCCGAAGACTTTACCCGTTGTCTCTAACCTTGATAATACAGCTCTTGCGCCATGAATGAATAATGTCCGGAGATGTTTATTTCCTCGTTTACTCACTCCAAGTAACTTTGTTTTACCTCCCGTAGAGTATTGTCGAGGCACTAACCCTAACCAAGCAGCCATATTCCTTCCATTTGAAAAGTTACTGGCGGCACTAACATCTGCCACACACAGGGCTGCTGTTAAATCACCGATGCCAGGCACAGTTTTTAATAACTTAGCCAATTCATGTTGCTCAGCTAGCTGTTTCAACTTCGTATCTTGTATTTTTATCTGCTCATTAAGATACAAATAATGTGCGTGAATTAAGCTTAATTCGTACATAAGACTTTGTGGAAGAGTTTGATATTTTTGGTCTGCTATCCACTGAAAAAGCATCTTCATTTTCGCATGTCCTGTAGGCAAGCTCAGTCCAAACTCTAACAATATCGCTCCGATACGAGACATACAGGCTGTTCGCTCCTTAATAAAACCATCACGGATACGATGAATGACAGCAATGACTTGTGCTTCTTCTGATTTAACAGCAACAAAGCGCATGGAAGGTCGACTTGCTGCTTCAGCGATAGCTGCAGCATCAATGAAGTCATTTTTATTGCCTTTCACATAAGGTTTTACATACTGAGGAGGAATGAGTTGAACTTGATGCCCAAAATCAGCACATTTACGGGCTAACCAATGTGCACCACCACATGCTTCAAATGCGATAGTGGTGGTTTCTAAATTTGAGAGAAACTTTAGAAGTTGGCTTCGATTATATTTCTTACGTAGCACCTCTTTACCTGCGTAATTGTGTGCGACAGCATGAAAGCAGTGTTTACCTAAATCGATACCTAAGATGTGGATAGTAGACATATGGTTCACCTCTTTGAAAGCCTACCCTAAGCCTAACGGCTTAGGATGAGGCGGACCATATAATTAAGCGATGCTAATTAGCATCGCTTTTCACAAGTCACTTACAATTACAATGTTTTAGCTAATTGCTTTAAGTAATCAGTAAACTCTTCACCAAACTGGTTATGGCGCATGCCGTATTCCACAAATGCCTTCATATAACCAATTTTACTACCGCAATCATGGCTTAAACCTGACATATGAAATGCATTCACTTGCTGGGATTGCATTAACATATCAATCGCATCAGTTAACTGGATTTCATCACCAGCACCAACAGGCGTTCGAGCCAATAGCGCCCAAATTTCAGTCGGTAAAATATAACGTCCAACAATAGCCAAATTAGATGGTGCGTCTTCAACCGCTGGTTTCTCGACAACTTTTGTCATCGGTGCTGATTCGCCAGCATGCAGTTCTACACCGTTAATATCAGCAACACCATAACTGGATACTTCTGACATTGGCACTGGCTCAACCATCACTTGGCTGATTTTAGTCTCGTTGAATAACTTCACCATTGCAGCCATGTTATCGCAACGCAGATCACTTGCTACATCATCTAAAATCACATCAGGTAACACCACTGCAAAAGGGGCATCACCTACCAAAGGATGCGCACATAACACGGCATGACCTAAGCCTTTAGCTTGACCTTGGCGTACATGCATAATCGTCACATCAGGTGGACAAATTGCTTGAACTTCTTCTAGTAGCTGACGTTTTACACGTGCTTCTAATGTCGCTTCCAACTCAAATGAAGTATCAAAGTGGTTTTCAATTGAATTTTTTGAAGAGTGCGTCACAAGAATAATTTCTTTAATTCCTGCAGCAACACATTCACTCACCACATGTTGAATAAGCGGCTTATCAACAATAGGTAGCATTTCTTTAGGAATAGCTTTTGTCGCTGGCAGCATACGCGTGCCTAAACCTGCTACTGGAATAACGGCTTTGCGTACTAATGAACGAGTCAATTTTTTATCCAACATATTTCGTTATAGACATCTTCATTGATGATTGTGTGGTGATCTACTAATTATTTCTTTAATAAATCCGTATTTTCTACGCTTACCTTTACAGGCTTACCAAGAAGATTTATCAACATAAATGAGCGTTTTTCACCATCAGCTTCTTGATAAATAGCTTCTAAACCTTGGAACTTACCTTGCTCCAACTTTAGTTTTTCACCAGGTTGAGGCAACATTGATAATAATCGTTGATGCTCTACACTATCTTCATTCATCATCAAATTATAAATTAGCTCTTCTCGCACTTTCTGAGGAAAAGTACCACAGCGAATGAAGTCAGCGACACCTCGTGTTGAGCGCACTGAAGTATAACTAACGACTTCAGGATCAAAATGCACAAAAACGTAATTAGGAAATAGCGGTTCAATAGACTCTGCTCGCTTTCCTCGAGTTATCTTCTGTACCGTTACTTGCGGGTAATAACAATCAACACCCTGACGGTCAAGATTGATCACTGCACGCTCTTGCTCACTGCGTTTACAATAAAGTAAATACCAATCTTTCATCATCAATCCTAATAATTTTAAACCGCGCTTATTATATACATAAAGATGATGCTTTTATATGACTGCTCAGCAGGACGCTTATAAAATCGGCACTGTATATATACTCATCTCTACAGTCAGAATCCAAGAAAATGCAGGCAAATCACCCATTCAATTTGTAACATTTATGAATAATTAAATTCTATAGATTATAAAACCATAAAAAACCAAAAAAACAGCCATATAAACCACAGTTAAATTAATATGCAAAATTACCAACAAGTTTTTATTGTGTAATTTGATTTTTCAATTTTGAACAAATTAAGGACAATATCTTTTATTTCAATACCTTAAAATGTTTTCACAATGTACTCCAAATGTAAAAACTTGCAGTCATATATATTGTGCTTTATAAAACTACAGGTATTAGCAAACACACCATCACAATAATATAGAGAATCCTATGAGTCATAATAATAGTGGTACCTTATTGGGCCACCCAAAAGGCTTGTTCCTGTTATTTGGAACAGAGCTATGGGAGCGTTTCTCCTACTACGCAATGCGCGCTATTCTAGTTTTATATCTAACAGATAAAACCATTGATGGTGGTCTAGGCTGGACAACCCAAGAAGCACTAAGTTTATACGGCATCTACACCAGTCTTGTTTACTTCACACCTTTAATTGGTGGTTGGATTGCTGATAACTTTTTAGGTCAACGCCGCTCAATTATTATTGGTGGCGTGTTAATGGCTATTGGTCAATTTACCCTTGCACTTCCACACAGTGTGGTTGATCCACACGCAGTTAAAGCTTTCTATGTGGGCTTAACATTCCTGATCATCGGTAATGGCTTATTTAAGCCAAATATTTCTACCATGGTAGGTGACTTATACGAAGAAGGTGATAATCGTCGTGATGGCGCATTTACCATCTTCTACATGGGTATCAATATTGGTTCGCTATTGGCAGGTGTGATCGCAGGTACAGCGTCAGCTGTTTACGGTTGGAAAGCAGGCTTTTTATGTGCAGGCTTCGGTATGCTGTTTAGCTTACTGATCCAACTATTTTTTGCACAGCGTTACCTTGGTAATATCGGTACGGTTCCAGCAGCTGTTCGTGATGCTGCAAAGAATGCCAGTGGTAAAAAAGAGCCTCTTACTAAAGTTGAACGTGATCGCCTAAAAGTTATCATGGTGATGTGTACTTTCGTTATCGTATTCTGGGCGGGCTTTGAACAAGCTGGCGGCTTAATGAATATCTACTCACAAGAATACACAAACCGTATGATTGGTAGCTTTGAAGTACCAGCAGCTTGGTTCCAATCTCTTAACCCATTCTTCATTATCATCTGTGCGCCAATTCTGGCTTCACTATGGGTAAAAATGGGTAAGAAAGAGCCTAACTCACCTGTAAAATTTGCACTAGCAATGTTTTCATTAGCATTAGGTTTTGCTTGTATGATCGGTGCTGCACTTGAGCAAGGTGGCGATATGACAGTGAAAACCTCGATGCTATGGCTTATTGGTGCATACTTCTTCCATACTATTGGTGAACTATGTCTATCACCTATCGGTCTATCAATGGTTACTAAACTTGCTCCATTACGCCTAGCATCATTAATGATGGGTGCATGGTTTGGTGCGAATGCGATTGCAAACTACATTGCAGGTGAAATTGGTTCACGCATTGGTGAAGCAGGTCCTCTTGCTATCTTCTCTGGCATTGCAATTACAGCAGTGATTGCAGGTGTTTTACTTCTACTGTTATCTAATACGCTAATCAATTGGATGCATGGTGCAGAGTCATCAAACGATGATGAGCACGTTGAAGTAAAAACAGCAGAAGCTTAATCAGAATAGAATAAATACGTCAGGGTAGTGTTTAATAGCACTACCCTTTTTTATAGGTTTAAATGTTTAAAATTGACACTGAAGCTAGCATGGCCTCTCTGACTCAATGAAAGTCGGCCTCCTGATGGGGAAATGGCTAATTTTGATAATGTATTATGGTTCGCTTGCTGTCCGAGCCAATGTCCAGAACTGACGTCGTAATTATTTTCACTGGTACGTAATTGCGCATTAATACCTACTGGTAACACATGTAAACAGCGCTCAGATAAATCAAACAGCCCAAATAGTCCTTTAACGGGTGATGCATAGCCCGAATGCTTCATTCCTTGCTCTAGTTGTGCCACTAAATGACTTAAGCTTTCTAAGCTGTTTCCTTGATTCCGTAAATACTCATTAAAAAAAGCACGGATCAATAGTGCCGTTGCTGTCGCGTTATCACCACCACTACTGGTATCTATTAGGTAAAATGCTAATTGCCCATCAAATAGCCACGTATAATCAAGTAGTACAGGTAAGATATCCGCAGACTGCAACACACAATAATTTAACTGCCAATGCCCATATGAAGATTGAGTATCAGGCATTAGTCCCACAAGAAGATCGCGAGCAGCTTTCGGATTATTTTGCAGCTCCTTTAAGTGCCATGCTAACTCTTCTTCAACGGGCTCTGATTCTTCGGAAGTTGCAAACCATCGGTTTGAAAAGTCTTGCCTATCATGCATCGCACTGTTTTGCGTTCTTAATACTGACAGCATTGATGATTTCAACATTAATATATTATCTAATGGCTTAATCAAAAAATCTTTGACACCAAGCCTTAATGCTAAAGCAACATCAGCCATTTCCCCTGTACCTGAAATCACAATCACAGGGATCATAGGGTACTGAATAGCGACCTCTTCAACAAACTCCATGCCTGTCATTACAGGCATAGCAAGATCGCACAACAATAAATCTGGAATATGTTCTTTTAACGCACGCAATCCTTCTAAGCCATTATCTGCTTCTTGCACCAAGCATCCTTGGCTTTCTAAAAAGCCAACAATCATATTCCTGAATACAGGATCATCCTCAACAACAAGAACATCTTTTCCCTCGAGCAAAATTACCTCCATTTCACTCCGATAACTTAGATTTATTAACCAATAATCTGACGAACACTTTATATCCGTCTAATCATTGCGACACTACTAAGCATAGAAAAAAGCTAGACAGAAATGCATAACATCGTGCATTTAATAAAAAATAAATTAATTTATGTAATACACTTCAAATTATTAGGTCTGTATTCTCGTTATAACTAAATAGCCAAAAACTTGAGCAACATAGATTTTTCTTATACAAATCCGATAAAAAGTGATGCATTTGACTCATTTTGTTATACAATTGCACATCATAAGCGTTCAATAATGACTTTTTTATGAAACTTGACGATCTAAATTTATTCCGCATGGTTGTGGAAAATGGTAGCTATACGGCTGCATCAAGAAAGACCCAGGTACCTGTAGCAACACTGACACGTCGAATTCAAGCACTAGAAGAAGGCCTTAACATCCGCCTGCTTAATCGTCATGCCCGTAAATTGTCGCTTACAGAAGCAGGACAAAAGTTCTATCACGACTGCGCACCTTTACTACAACAACTGTTAGATACAACAGAACATATTAGTGAAGAGTGTAAAGGAGCAGCGGGTAAGTTACGTATCGCTGCACCTGCAAACATTACTAAAGTAATGCTTCAGCCGTTATTAAATGCTTTTATGCTAGAACACCCTGCGATTAGCATTCAGCTATACATGAGCAACGAACCAGATCAACTTGATCCTACCGATTGGGATGTTATGTTCCGCATCGGTCCTCAACGCGATTCAACGCTTATTGCTCGCCGCATCAATGAAGTAAAAGACATTCTTGTTGCTAGCCCTGATTACCTGAAGAAAAACCCAGAGCCTAAGCATGCACAGGACCTTCATGAGCATACACTGCTAAAAGGTAATCCTTTACTGCGCTGGCGCTTGAATAACCACAATGGCGAAACAGTAACCATCAACGAACGTGGTCGCTTTGAAGCAAGTGAACTTAATGTAGTGCGTAAAGCATGTTGCGCTGGTCTTGGTATTACTTTAATGCCAGATGTAATGTTAGAAAAATACATTGCAGCAGGTGAAATTGTACAAGTACTGAAAAACTGGTCAGCAAACCCACGTGACGTATATCTGATTTATAACCACCGTGATTACCAACCAGAAAAACTACGTTTATTTATTGATTTTGCAAGTCACTACTTTGACTTAGAAAAACACTAATAACGCTGGTTAATAGCAATATTATTCGACTAAATGCCATATTATCCCCTTTAATATGGCATTTTTGTTTTTGTAGAAGCTGTATTTTTTTATCATTGTCAGCAAACAAATAATAGCAAACCTTGCGCTCCCCTCCGTTCCCGACTAAACGTTATAAGACAATAAAAAAACAACTACCACACACCATATCGCGAACTCACACATAATAAATTTATGGCGGCCTTATTCCCCCACCTTTAGTTTCTAATGTTAGTCGGACTTGCAGGGCTCACTTACTCGGTATATCTGCTTTACACAAGCGTTCCTATTTTGATGCATATACCAGAAGAGCGAGGCTTCATTTACGCAAGTTCAATTGTCACTGCAGGGCTTGTACTACTTGTTTCCATCATAACGTCTTCTGTTATTTTATGGAGTTATGGTTTTGGCCCTGAGTTTGTGCATTAATCTAAACACTTCAAAAACAAAAAAGCCAACACGTCAAACATGTCGGCTTTCATCTACATAATAGAAAAAGTTATCTAAACACCTTCGTTATGTAACTCTAAATTCGCCAAATCTTGCTGAATTTCTCGCTGTTGTTTAGAGTCATCGCTACGTAACGAATCAAGGTATTCTAAGTATTCTTGATTTACATCACCTGTGACGTAATTACCATTAAATACAGATGTCTCAAACAATTTAATTTCAGGGTTACCTTCTGCCACGGCATCAACAAGATCCTGTAAATCTTGGAAGATCAAACCATCAGCACCGATGATGTTCGAAATCTCATCCACTTCACGACCATGAGCAATTAGCTCATTTGCACTTGGCATATCAATACCGTACACGTTCGGGAAACGAATTTCAGGCGCCGCTGATGCTAAGTATACTTTCTTCGCGCCCGCTTCACGTGCCATCTCGATGATCTGCTCTGATGTCGTACCACGAACAATTGAATCATCCACCAGCAGAACACTCTTATCTTTGAACTCAGAGCGAATCGCATTTAACTTACGACGCACTGACTTACGACGCATTTGCTGTCCCGGCATGATAAAGGTACGACCGACATAACGGTTCTTAACAAATCCTTGGCGATAAGGCTTATCAAGTGTGCGTGCGATCTCTAATGCACTATCACAAGAGGTTTCAGGGATAGGGATCACAACGTCAATATCAACATCAGCCCATTCACGCTTGATCTTCTCACCAAGTTTCGTGCCCATAGCAAGACGAGCGCCATATACCGATACTTTATCAATAAATGAGTCAGGACGAGCAAAATAAACAAACTCAAACACACATGGATTTAGCTGTGGATTATCCGCACATTGCTGAGTGAACAACTGACCATCAAAGGTAATATAAACTGCTTCACCCGGTGCAATATCTCGAACAAAATCAAAACCTACCGCATCAAGCGCTACAGACTCTGATGCCACCATATATTCAATTTTGCCCTGCTCTTCACGTTTACCGATACACAATGGACGAATACCATTCGGATCGCGAAAAGCAATCAAGCCATGACCAATCACCATAGCAACAACGGCATAAGCCCCTTTTACAATACGATGAACTTCAGCAATCGCTGCAAAAATCTCATCAGGGCTAATAGGGTAACTTTGGCAATGCTCAAGTTGATTTGCCAAAATATTCAATAGAATTTCAGAGTCAGACGTTGTATTAACGTGACGTTTAGCTTGCTCAAATAACGTCTCACGAATATCAGCAGCATTGGTTAAATTACCGTTATGTGCCAATGAGATACCATATGGAGAATTTACATAAAAAGGTTGAGCTTCTGATGCACTAGAGCTACCAGCCGTTGGGTAGCGAACATGACCAATACCAACAGTTCCTTGTAAGCGTTGCATGTGTTTTGCTTCAAACACATCACGTACTAAGCCATTGGCTTTACGCAGACGGAAACGATTGCTTTCTAAGGTACAAATACCCGCAGCATCTTGGCCGCGATGTTGCAGCACAGTAAGTGCATCATAGATAGACTGGTTTACCGGGGTTGAGCCCACGATTCCAACAATACCACACATTTCCAAAATCCTCGTCGTGCATAAAAATACAGTTACCAAATTAAGATAACTTGGTAACTGCTATTAATTGGCGCTACTTAATGTTGGGTAAGAAGCTAGAACTATGTTTGATGTAGGAGAAAAACCATTCAATCACAACACCAAACTGTGGGATCAACTTTGATTGTTTCCACCAATCAGAGCTTGCAAACCCAGTAAAGGCATCAAGAAAGAACAATACAGCCGCAACAATTAAGACGCCGCGAACCCCACCAAAAACTACGCCTAATACCCGATCAGTGCCAGATAACCCTGTTTTCTGAACCAACTGACCAATAACATAGTTAACTACCGCGCCTACTATTAGCGTTGCAATAAATAAAACGGCAATAGCACTACCGTTGCGGAGCATCTCATCATGGAAGTTTGTAAAGTGTACAGCCAATTGCGGGTAAAAATTACTGGCAACGAAAAAGGCAGTAAACCAAATAACTAATGAGAGTGCTTCCTTAACAAAACCTCGGATTAAACTCACCAAAGCGGAAAAGCCAATCACGGCTAAAATTACATAATCAATCCAGATCATCATGTGTCATTCGTCTTGTTGATGCGTATTCTAACAGAAAAAATGAAGACGCAAACGTTTACTTAAGGTTTTATTGGGTTAAATTGATACAATTTGCCACTTAAACCGGTTAATTTTTTCAGGTCATCAATCTTAGCTAGAAGCTTATCTTTTGACAGATCTGGCCCTACTACTACTTTGACATATTGGCCTGGTTGCGCATTTTTAGGTAATAAATGTGCTTGATAACCATTAAGGCGTAATTTCGCAACTAATGCACTCGCATTTTTAAAATTACCAAAAGTACCTAATTGGATCATCCAACCACTGTTTTTCAAATCGCTATTACTAACAGTTACTGGTTTAGGTGCCGGCTTTTCAGCAGGTTTAGGCTGTGGTTTCACAACTGGCTTCGGTTGCTCTACAGGCACAACAGGTTTAGCCGGTTGAGCTGTTTTATCTTCTACCACTGTATATGTTTCATCATCGTCAGCATGAGAAGACGAAACTGTCTCTTTCCCATTATCAACTGTTACAGTCACAGGCTCTTTTGGTAGCTCTGTATTTGCCGTTTCAGGATCGGGAATTTGTTCCTGCTCCTTTTGATCACCTACTTTAGGTTGTAGCGGAATACTCGCGAACTGCTCTTTATAATGTTGCTTTTGCCCATCAAAAAGATCAGGAAGAAAAATCACGCCAACTGTTACCAAAATAATGGTACCAATTAGTCGATTTTGAAATTGGCTCGCCACATGGACTCCTATGCTATTTAAGCGCTTTGTAATAAAGCGCTTTTTCACTACTTAACTTAAATGACTCGTAATCTGGCCGACAGTGTAAAACGAGCCAAAGACGATTACCATATCATCCTCACCAGCCTGTGTTAGGGCTTGGTCAAATGCCGATTCAGGCTTATCAAAACCTACACAGTTTGCTGGTAAATGTTGCAATATCTCTTCAGCGGTTGCCGCTCTTGGCCCTGTTAGTGATGCAGGGTACCAATCATCAACCGTGTCTCTCATTGCAGCAATAGTAGAAGCAATATCTTTATCATGTAACATTGCAACCACAGCATGGATTTTATTCTTACCTTCTTTCTGTTTAATTTTGCTTAGTTGATTCGCAAAGTATTCAGCAGAATGCGGGTTGTGTGCTACGTCCATAATGATTAATGGTTGCTCACTCACTCGCTGCATGCGCCCCGGTAATTGCGCTTTCTTCAAACCATTAATAATGTTTTCTTCAGAAATATCCAGCTCTGCAGCACCTAATGCCATTAGTGCTGTTGCCGCATTAGGAAGAGGCAGATTCGGTAACGGTAGCTGTGTCAAATCAAATGCACCGCACTGCCAATTCCAGTGGTTATCTTCAATCTGGTATTCAAACTGATAACCCACTTGATATAACTCTGCGCCAATATCATCGGCATGCGCAGGTACTGTTGCGGGCGGGTGAGGCTTACCACAAATCGCAGGCTTACCAGAGCGGAAAATACCTGCTTTTTCATAGCCAATCACATCAATATTGTCACCAAGCCAATCAACATGATCAATGGCAAGGCTAGTGATCACACTAACATCGTGATCAACAATATTGGTTGCATCTAAACGGCCACCTAAACCGACTTCTAATACCACCACATCCACCTGATGGGTTTTAAATAGTGTCAGCGCAGATAATGTACCAAACTCAAACAGGCTCAAACTGATATCACCACGTGCAGCTTCAACACTGGCAAAAGCTTTAGTGTGCTCACTATCGTCTAATTCTTGGTTATTGATGCGAACGCGCTCGTTATAACGTACAAGATGAGGAGAGCTATAAACACCAACCTTATAACCTGCTTCAATCAAGATAGCCTCTAGCATGGCACAGGTTGAGCCTTTTCCATTAGTACCAGCAACAGTAATCACACAAGGAGCTGGTTTTAATAACTCAGCTTTTTGCCCAACCGCTTTAACGCGATCTAACCCTAGATCTATCGCGCTAGTATGTAATTCCTCAAGGTATTTCAGCCATATTGAAAGCGAGGCTGTCGCTTGTGGTGCCATCAATCCTGACATGAGAACTCATTCATTTGTTTATAACTAACTTAAGTCATAATTTACCATCGAATCTCTTATAACTTAAATCTCAGATCAGATTAATTCGATGAATCGACAACAGAATCGTATTTGTATTGCTAAACGCGCAAAAAAAAACCGCTTAGCTAGTGGCTAAACGGTTTTCTTTATAAACCAATAAATTAGTTATGCGTTTTCTGAATTTTCAGCTTCAACTTTCGCTTCAATTTCTACTGGCTTGCTATCTACAGAGACGACAAGTGGAGAAGCTTGGTTAGTCATTTTCGCAACTAAGCCTGCAATTCGCTGACGCATTTCACGGCGATCAACAATCATATCAATTGCACCGTGTTCTAGTAGGAACTCGCTACGTTGGAAACCTTCAGGTAGCTTCTCACGCACTGTTTGCTCGATAACACGTTGACCTGCAAAACCAATTAATGCTTTAGGCTCACCAATGTTGATATCACCAAGCATGGCAAGAGATGCTGATACACCCCCCATTGTTGGATCTGTCAGTACAGAGAAGAACGGTAAACCTTTTGCAGATAAACGCTCAAGTGCAGCACTTGTTTTTGCCATTTGCATCAACGACATTAGCGCTTCTTGCATACGTGCACCGCCACTTGCTGAGAAGCAAATTAATGGGCAGTTATTTTCAATCGCAGCATCAACAGCACGGACAAACTTAGCACCCACAACCGAGCCCATTGAGCCGCCCATGAATGAGAATTCAAAAGCACATGCAACAACAGGTAGACCAAGTAAGTCACCTTTCATTGCCACTAATGCGTCTTTCTCGCCTGTTGCTTTTTGTGCTGCAGATAAGCGATCTTTGTATTTTTTAGAATCGCGGAATTTAAGCTTATCTTGAGGCTCTAGCTCTGCGGCAATCTCAACTTGCGTATCAGCGTCAAGGAAAGTTTCAAGACGACGACGTGCTTTCATACGCATGTGATGATCACACTTAGGGCACACCTCTAGATTGCGTTCAAGATCTGCATGGTACAGTACTTGATCACAAGAGGTACATTTCGTCCAAACGCCCTCAGGAATCGACACTTTTCGTGAAGAGACAATGTTGCTTTTAGTTAGAATCTTTTCAAGCCAGCTCATGAATGACCTTTATTCTTAATGCTTCCGCCGTCAATGGCCGAAGATACAAATTCATTGGATAACGATCAGAGATTAAAACACAATCTTGCTAATCTGTAGATAAAAAACTGGTACTACCTTATCAACGTAAGGTAAGTAACTCAATCAGCTAAGAATAATGGTCCTAACGGAACTCGAGGTAAATTGTGCTCTTGCGGGTAGTCAACATCCACTAAATACAAGCCTTCCGCTTTTGCTGTTGCGCCTGCTAATGTGCGATCTTTTTGCTCGAGTAACCATTTGATCCATTCTGGTTTCTCTTCACCCTTACCGACTTTGATCAAGCTACCTGTGATATTGCGTACCATATGGTGAACAAACGCATTTGCTTTGATATCAATGATCACGAAATCACCTTGGCGCGTTACTTTCAGGTGCATTAAATTACGCCATGGGCTACGAGATTGACAATGCACAGCGCGGAATGACGTAAAGTCATTCTCACCTAAAAGATACTGACCCGCTTCATGCATTTTCTTCTCATCAAGGTGACCATGATAATGGCTCACACCAGTACCTAAGATAGCCGGACGCAGCGCATTATTGAAAATGATATAACGGTAACGACGTGCTGTTGCCGTGAAACGAGCATGGAAGTCTTCACTGACTTCTGTTGCCCAACGTACAGCAATATCTTTAGGTAGGTTTGCATTCGCCCCCATGGTCCATGCCACCATTTTACGATCAATATTGACATCAAAGTGAACAACTTGGCCTGTACCGTGCACGCCAGCGTCGGTGCGCCCTGCACAGAACACTTCAATGGGCTGGTTTGCAACTTTAGAGAGAGCTTTTTCCAAACGCTCTTGTACACTATCTACATCACGTTGGCGTTGCCAGCCATAATACTTGGCACCATCGTACTCTACACCTAAAGCTATTCGCATAATTCTTTCAACTTCGCTTAATCAAACCTATGTAAATTGCGTACCACGCCATTTACCTCATCTTTGGTGAATTATAAGTAATTCGTTAGGTAAGTGAAAGAATAGCGCTGTATCAACGTAAGATTAGGTACATCAATAGATAATAAAAAAGCACGATAGATCATCTACCGTGCTTTTTATTTATAATTTACCGCTACATTTTAATGCTAGATAACAGTTTTTTCGCTTCATCCTTTAAGGCTTGCTCAGCATTTTTAGCAATATCTTCAAGTAAACCAACAGCACCCTCGCTGTCATTCATTTCAAGATAGGCTTTCGCTAAATCAAGCTTGCTTGCATACTCACAAGCAGTATCGACATCGTACTCAGCAATACTCGCTAACATCTCAGGGTAATCATCAAGCCCCACTTCTAAGTTCAGTGGATTAGCATCAGGATCAGCTTGCTCATGCAAAGGATCATCTTTCATTAGCTCTTCAATACTAATGTAAGTTGGCTTCTCCACGGCTTTTTCACTGTCGCCTAGCAATTCACTACTCGCTGATTGACTCACATCACTATCTCGTAGGGAAAATTCAGACTCTAACGATAATGTCTCCAAGTCTTCTTTCACTAACTGTGGTTGTTGAGTCCAATCTTCTTGCTCTAACTCTGGCTCTGATGCTGACGTCTGCCAAACTTTAGCATCATCATCAGACAGCTCATCGGCAAATGCTTGCGTGTTAATATCATCAGCAATATGTTGCGTTAATAAACCATCACGCTCATCGTCTTCTAAGCCTAATCCTGAGCGCTCCACTTTTTGTGTTGTTTGTGGTGACGGCTCTTGATTAACAACACTCGCAAATTCTGGCGTCACTGTTTGTTCAGTGAATTGTTCAGCCAGCTGTGATTGCTCAGTATCTTTAGACGTTTGCAGATCAGGTTGTTGTTCTGTGGATAATGATTCATCGAATAACAACGCATCCATATCAAGACCAGCAGAATCAACCATGTTTTGATCAAGCTGATCAAGTACGACAGGCTTTTCTTCACGATAAGCCACTTCTTCGTTAGGCAAACGAAGCCCTTGTTCAATTTCATATTGCTCAAGTTCATGTTGCTCATCTAACGAGGCTTGCAGCGCTTCGCTTTCATCAAACTCAGGAATGCTCGATGGATCTAGCTTTTCAAATGGATAACTATCATGCTGCGCTGTATCAAATGGTGATAATGCTTTATCAGATCCAAGCTGTGCCGAAGTATTCTCTAACTCGGTATGATCTGTCGTTATATCAACATTAGAGGCAAAATCGGCCTTAGGCTTATATTGTTCAGCCGCCTCTGCTGCCTGCTGAAGCTGGCGGATCACATTATCAAGTGCGATTTGTTCATCAACATCGTTATTAAATGTTGTTTCATCTAATGGCTCTGCTTCTGGATCGTCAAATGCTGCTTGCTCATCAAACTCTGGCAAATCATCTAATGACAACACATCATTATGAGCAGCATCTTCTTTCGGCTGCTGATATGTTTCACCATCAAAAGCCTTTAACGCTTCTTCTTCGTCAAAAACAGGTAAGTCCTCGACTGAGATTGCTTCATCGGACTCACCTGAATCAGTTGCTAGATGATTAGCAAGTGCATCTTGCTCATCCAATTCGCGCTCTAAATCAGAAACTGTTAATGGTTTAACATCGCTATCAAGTGATTGACGGTAAAAAGCTTCGTCCAATACGTCATCTAAGATTTCATCAAACTTCTGCTCACTTGCCGCAGACAGTTGTTGTAGCTCTTCTGAGTTATTTGGCTCATTACCACCTTGAGATACAACAGCTTCTGCACTTTCGTCAGCAAATGCATCTTCAAACAAGGCATCAAGCTCAGCTTCATTTTCAGCTTGAGCAATCAGTAATGATTCAGATGATTGACTCTCTTCAGTATCTTGCTGTGGCGCTTCTGCTTTTGTCAGAGCCTCTTCTTGTTTCTCATCACTCGTGTCATGAGTATTTTCGATCACATCATCAAGCTCTGAAACTACTTCATCTTGCCCTGTTTCAGTATTCTCAACGAGAGGCTGAGACTCTTTTGTAGACTCTTCTTGCTGTGAAGATAAAATTTCATCAAGTAACTCAGTGCTAGATTCATCTAGTGCCACATTATTATCAGAAAAAGAATCTATCTCTTCATCATCGTGAAGCAGTTCATCAAGTAGCTCTGTACTATCTTCTGCAACTTCAAAATCTTCTTCCGTTTGCGCTTTTTCGTCATCATCGAGCAGTAACTCGTCAAGTAAGGCGGTGCTGTCTTCTTCAAGCTCTATATCGCTACTTAACTCATCATCTTCCACCAACTCATCTAATAATGCAGTGCTCCCCTCTTCAAAGATGGTTTCATCATCAAGATTGTCTTCTGCCACTGCTTCATCTGTTTTTTCGAACTCAGGTAGATCTGTACTGAAGTTATTGAATAAAGCATCCAGTTCATCTTGGGCAACATTTTCTGATGGAGCGTTAGATGCGACTTCTGTATTTGACTCTGCTTTATCTTCTTGTGTATCAGCTGATTGATCCTGATTATGCGCTTCAGCTTGTTGCAAAATCTCATCAAGTAACGATTGCTCTAGCAGACCGTTTTCTAATTCTTCATCTTCAGAATGTAATTGAGTCTTATCGCCTGCATTATCAGCTTCACTTAAATCAAAGTCTTCGTGTGATAAATCAAACTCATCATTACTGATATCTGCTGTATCATCATCTTTAGCTGCATCATTGAGCGATTTCTCCCACATTAATGCTAACGCTTCATCAGCACTTGGCTCGCTCTCTTCATTATCCATTTCATCAAGTGCGCGCTCCATGTCTTCAAGACCGATAGCGTCATCACCTTTTACTGAAATACTGCTGCTAACGTTATTTTCAAATACGTCATCAAATTCAATCTCATCTGTAGCCTTATCAGTTTGAGATGGTGTTTCAACAGCGACATCATCAGTAAGGTCTGCAATAGGATCAGAAACTTTCACTTCAGTTTTATCTGATTGCTCGTCTTTCTCATCAATCTCTAATGTGAAATCAGGATCATTAAATAAATCGTCGTCAGCGAATAGATCATCTAAATCATCAGCATCTTCTGAATCAGTCTCTTTACCATCAATAGGCGGAACCACTACTGGTGCATTGTCTGTCGCTGTTGCGTCAGGTGCTTGTAGTGACTTCACTTCATCTTGTTCGTCTTCGTTTTTACGACGTAATAAGAAGAAAGCTAATAAGGCTGCAATTAAGCCGCCAGGGATAATACCTGCAGCCGCAAGAGCCCATGGATTATTAGCCAGTGAATCAAACCAGGTTGAGGTAGGTGGCGTCACAGGTTGTGGCGCATTTTGCAGTTGCTTTTGCTGTTCTAAGAAAGTTAACAGTTCTTGGCGTACATCATCGCTATCTTTAACTTGATCTTTTAATGCCTCAACTTCTTGCTGCATTTCAGCTAAACGCAAACGTAGCAGGTGATTGCTCTCCACCAGCTTAGTCATTTGTTCATCAGTTAACGCTTGTTGCTGTTCAGACAGTTCTGGTTTAGCAGGGATAGCTTCTGCAGAATCAGCTGTTTTCACATCAGATGCTACGGTTTCTGCTGGCTTTTCTGTACCCGCTGCCATATTGGATGTTGCAGTACTAACAGCCGCTGCCGTTGTTGCTGCAGCCACTGCTTTTTCAATTGTTTTAGCTGAATCCTCTGATGTTGGTTGTGCCGTATTCGCAGGCGTAGGCGCTACAGGCTTTACAACAGTATCAGCGGGTTTAATTTTTTGCGTCGCCTCTTTTTTCTCGGCTTGAATTGTTTTTAATTCTTCCGGCTTTGGCTTTAATTTAACAACGCGTTTAGGCTTAGGTGTTGTTTTTAGGTAAGGTGCACGCTTTTTGTCTGCCTCTAATTGGCGGCGGATCAAACTTTCTTTTTCATTGTTAATTTGGCTCAGCGTTGGCATTACCAAATAACTACCCGGCACTAGACCGTGAATATTGCTATTTTCAAACGCTTGCGGGTTTACATGATAAATCGCACCAATCACTTGGTAGACAGAAACCGATGCATTAGGGCGATGACGCGAAGCAATAGACCACAAGGTTTCTTTTTCTCCTGTTGGACCATAACGACGTGCCGTCAATTTCGTGGTAGTAGACTGTGGTATTGTTTGAAGAGACGGTAATGCATTTCCATTACGATTAGCTTGCGAATAGGATCCATCCTCATTCGATGGGCCAACAATGCGAACCGTATTTGCATTCACCACAGGTAAATAAGATGAGATGGTAACGAAGGCTACCGGCACAATAAAGCGCTTTAAGATCTTTGGAATATCAGACACTGCCTGCGTTCCTCTCTGGCAGAGATAAATAGGACGAAAAGCATTTATCCGAAAATACCCTTCGAGATAATACAGTTATTACACGTAAACCATAATGAACATGTAACGGCGACATTGAGCAAAACTTAACGTCATAACGGATAATTCTTGCTAGCTCACTTTATATGTCAAGGGACTACTTAGTGTTTTACCAGTAAGATCATGGAAAAGAAGAAGGAGCAATTTCTCACTCCTTCTTTTTATTTGTTTTACAAATATTCTTCAATCAGCTTTTCAGCAATTTGAATACTGTTTGTTGCTGCGCCTTTACGAACGTTATCGGCAACAACCCACATATTAACCCCACAAGGATGGCTAATATCTTCACGAATACGGCCAACCATAACGTGATCTTTACCTACAGCATCCGTCACTTGTGTTGGGTAATCTGTACCATGGAACACTTCAATACCATCAGTGTTTTCAAGCATGTTGATCACATCCTCAACCACAACTGGTTGGTGAGTTTCAACGTGAACCGCTTCAGCATGACCAAAGAATGCTGAAACACGTACACATGTTGGGTTAACACGAATGCTTGCATCACCTAGGATTTTTTGTGTTTCCCACACCATTTTCATTTCTTCTTTGGTGTAACCATTATCAAGAAACTCATCGATGTGAGGCAAACAGTTAAATGCAATTTGCTTGTCGTAAGCTTTGTTTTCAGCTGGTAAACCATTTAGCAATTTCGCTGTTTGACCTGCAAGCTCATCAATACCTTTACGACCAGAGCCTGAAACAGACTGGTAAGTTGCGACGTTAATACGATCAATACCGTATGCATCTTGAATTGGCTTCAGAGCAACCAGCATTTGAATCGTCGAACAGTTTGGGTTCGCAATAATATTACGGTTACGATAATCAGCAATCGCTTCAGGGTTCACTTCAGGAATAACCAGCGGTACATCGTATTCGTAACGGAACTCTGATGTATTATCGATAACCACTACACCATGATCGGCAGCAATTGGCGCCCAATGCCGAGAAGCCTCTGCGCCTGCTGAGAACAGTGCAATTTGAACTTGACCCCAATCGAACTCTTCTACGTTTTTAACACGGATAGATTTGCCTTTAAAACGTAGTACTTTGCCTGAGCTACGATCACTTGCCAGCAAGTAAAGATTGCGAACAGGAAAATTGCGCTCTTCTAATACCTCGACCATCGCTTCGCCAACAGCGCCCGTTGCGCCGAGTATTGCAATATCATATTCCTGACTCATTGAGTTACCTCTACTACTGTAAAACCTAATTTAGCCAGCGACTCTACCTCAAAATCTGCCTTACCCGCTACTGTAATTGCACTATATTCACGACGATCCCAGTAGTTTTTACGCATAAGATCAAAAGTGGTCGCCATTTTGCTGTTATCGTCGCCAGCTTGCTGCATCTGACGGCGGAAAATACCGTCATCTTTACGCACATCATAAACCAATTGAGTGAGGCTAAATAACGTAGCTTCATCCCATTGACGGCTCAGTTGGACTTGTGGAACAGGCGCAACAGGTAATAGCTCACTCGCCTCTACCTGCTTATTTAAACCTAAAAATTCACAGAATCGATTAAATACCATAGTAGTACCACGAGCCTTACCTTCAAGGCCGTAACCTGCTACATGTGGCGTTGCAAAGGCTAGATAGGGTAACAGCTCCAAATCCACTAGCGGCTCTTGTTCAAACACATCTAAAACTGCGGTAAGTAGTTTTCCTGTCCCGTTACTTGATGCCATTAATGCAGCTTTTAGGGCTTGGTTATCAACAACAGGACCACGTGCCGCATTGATCAAAATGGCGTTTGGCTTTAACGCATCAATAAAATCGGCATCGACAAGATGATGAGTGGGGTATTCAACATCACGAGTTAATGGAGTATGCGTGGTGATCACATCACATTCCGCCAACAAGGTTTCTAGTGAATGAAACTCACGCTCATCCCCTTGGGCTTGTTTTAATGGATCATTGAGTAAATAACGAATACCCAAAGCATCTAAACATTTTGCTAAATACGAACCAACGTTACCCGCACCAATAATACCAACTGTACGTTCAAAAATAGAAAAACCTTGTTGTTGTCCCAACACCATTAAGCTGCTCAGCACATATTCAGCGACACCGACTTTGTTACAACCAGGTGCTGCAGTAAATGTGATTCCACGCTTAGCAAGCAAGGCTTGATCAACGTGATCTTGTCCTGCCGTTGCCGTACCGACAAACTTCAACTTGTCCGCTTTTTCTAACAGGCTCTCATTTACTTTGGTTACTGAGCGGATCATTAGGGCATCAATCCCAATTAAATCATCAGCAGTTAAGTTACGACCTGGCTTTGCTATCACTTCCCCAAGTTCACTGAACAACTCAAATGCATACGGCATGTTTTCATCAATAAGGATTTTCATTCAGGCTTTCCTTGCTTTACTTAATCAGCCCCGAACAGATCTCGGGTATAAACTTTCTCTTGCACATCATCAAGCTCAACTGCCATTCGGTTTGAGACAATGACATCAGACATCGCTTTAAAGGCATCCAGATCTTTAATCACTTTTGAGTTAAAGAAGTCATCTTGCTCAAGCACTGGCTCATACACCACAACTTCGATACCTTTGGCTTTAATGCGCTTCATGATGCCTTGAATACTTGATGCACGGAAATTATCAGAGCCCGACTTCATGATTAATCGATAAACACCCACCACTTTTGGCTGCTTTGCAATAATTGAATCAGCAATGAAATCTTTACGGGTAGTGTTCGCATCCACAATCGCACCAATGATGTTATTAGGCACATCACGGTAATTCGCTCGCAATTGCTTGGTATCTTTTGGTAAACAATAACCACCGTAACCAAAAGATGGATTGTTATAGTGATTGCCAATACGTGGATCTAAGCCGACACCTTCAATGATTTGACGACTATCTAAGCCTAATGCTTCAGCGTAGCTATCAAGCTCATTAAAATAAGCCACACGCATTGCTAGGTAAGTATTTGAGAATAACTTCACCGCTTCCGCTTCAGTAGAATCGGTAAATAACACGGCTATATCTTGCTTTTCCGCACCTTGCTTTAATAAACCTGCGAAAGTTTCAGCTCGCTCGGAACGCTCACCTACAATAATGCGTGATGGATGCAAGTTATCGTAAAGGGCACGACCTTCACGTAAGAACTCAGGTGAGAAGATAATATTATCAATACCAAATTGCTTTTTGATACTTTCAGTGTAACCAACAGGTACGGTTGATTTGATCACCATGGTTGCCGATGGATTTTTTACCATCACATCTTTAATGACTGCTTCAACTGAGTTGGTATTAAAGTAGTTAGTAACAGGATCGTAATCAGTAGGTGTGGCAATAATGACAAATTCAGCGCCACCGTAAGCATGGTCAGCATCTGTTGTTGCCACTAAATTCAATGTCTTGTGTTGTAAGAACTCTTCAATCTCTTTATCTACAATCGGAGATAAACCTTGATTAATTAACGCAACTTTTTCTTCAACAATGTCTAACGCTACTACCTCATTATGCTGAGATAACAGCACGGCATTTGACAGGCCAACATAACCTGTTCCTACCACAGTAATTTTCATTACCTAACCTCAATGAATTAATGTGCAAGTAGCTGTTATTCAACCCTTGCTTATTGGCTATTAGTTTAACTGAAAACTCTTTAAAAGAACAAAAGTGACAAGTTCTCGCTACTATCTCAGCACTTGATGGACATTTTATGAATAAAAAAAGAGCCATAAATCACTTTATGGCTCTTCTATCAATTCAATTAACGCTACGGTTAATCTACATCTGGTTTAATTACGCTTCGTATTTCTTGATCACTAGCGTTGCGTTAGTACCACCAAAACCAAAGCTGTTAGACATTACTGTCTTCAGTTCAACGTCACGCTTTTCAGTCACGATATCAAGACCTTGTGCCGCTTCATCTAGGTTATCGATGTTGATGCTTGGCGCAACAAAACCATGCTCAAGCATTAGTGTTGAGTAAATCGCTTCGTGAACACCCGCAGCACCTAGTGCGTGACCTGTCATGGCTTTAGTTGCAGAAATTGCAGGGCTATTTTCACCAAATAGCTCTTGGATAGCACCAAGCTCTTTCACATCACCTACTGGTGTTGATGTACCGTGTGTATTGATGTAATCAACTGGACCATCAAGATCTTGCATTGCCATCTTCATACAACGCACCGCACCTTCACCTGATGGAGCAACCATGTCGTAGCCATCAGATGTCGCACCGTAACCTACGATCTCACCGTAAATTTTTGCGCCACGAGCAAGTGCGTGCTCTAGCTCTTCGATAACAACCATACCGCCACCACCAGAGATAACGAAACCGTCACGATCGGCATCATAAGTACGAGAAGCTTTGGTTGGTTCATCATTGTACTTAGTAGATAGTGCGCCCATTGCATCGAACATCATGGTTAGTGACCAATCTAGCTCTTCACCGCCACCAGCGAACACAACGTCTTGTTTGCCCAGTTGGATTAGCTCTACTGCATGACCGATACAGTGTGCTGAAGTTGCACAAGCTGAGCTCATTGTGTAGTTCACACCACGGATCTTAAACGGCGTTGCAAGACATGCAGATACCGTTGAAGACATAGTACGTGGCACCATGTAAGGACCAACACGCTTAACGCCTTTTTCACGAAGCGTATCAACCGCAACGTATTGGTTGTGCGATGACGCGCCACCTGAACCTGCTACAAGACCAGTGCGCTCATTAGATACCTGCTCTTCAGCTAAGCCAGAGTCAGCAATTGCTTGTTCCATTGATAGGTAAGCATAAGCGGCTGCATCGCCCATGAAACGCATTTTTTTACGGTCAATGTGTTCCGCTGGGTTAATTTTCAGATCACCCCAAACATTAGAACGCAGTTTCATCTCAGCGAACTGCTCAGAAAAATTAATGCCTGATTTGCCTGTTTTTAGTGACTCTAGTACTTCTGCAACGTTGTTACCGATACTAGATACAATCCCCATGCCTGTAATTACGGCTCGTTTCATGATGACTTCCTACTAATATTAATGGATATAGCCTTACCGTGATAATTCATCGTTATCCGGCGGGTTTACTCCCAAACGGCTTTAAGATGCGCGTTCTTGTCGGCAATTATACCGTATTTAACAGAACATCATATCTTAAAGCTGTTTGGCTGTTATTTTGCTAAAGCTTTCTCAATGTATTTGAGCCCATCGACTATAACGGCTTTAACGCTAAAAAGTGGTCAGCTTTCCTGATATTCGGGTACAATCGGCTCAAAATTGCCATTTCTCACTGTATGTTATCGCAAAGCTGCTGCTATTTCAGACGATTTATCACATACAGTGTGTTAATCATTTAAGAGGTTTCCCCTTTTGTCTTGTCCACAGAATGAAAAGTCTACCCCACAAATTGAAAATGCCGTTCTCGATTGGAATGACGTGGGAACGCCAGTATCGAATAACTTTGATGATGTCTACTTCTCAAACACTAATGGATTAGAAGAAACCCGATACGTCTTTATCAAGCAAAATGGTTTACCAGTGCGCTGGATTGAAGGTGAAAACCGTCGCTTCGTCATTGCTGAAACAGGCTTTGGCACAGGACTAAATTTCCTTGCTGTTTGGCAAGCTTTCAAACAATACCGTGCGCAACACCCAAATGCTGTCACTTCAGAACTACATTTCATCAGCTTTGAAAAATATCCTGTTACTAAACAAGATTTAATTAAAGCACATCAATCATGGCCCGAGCTGGCTGACCTTGCTGAACAGCTTCACGCTCACTACCCACCAGCGATTGCTGATTGTCACCGTATCGTATTAGAAGATGGCATGATCACGCTAGATTTATGGTTTGGCGATATCAAAGATTGTATGCCGCAAGTATGGGTTGGCGATGAGGGTATTGTCGATGCGTGGTTCCTTGATGGCTTTGCCCCAAGTAAAAACCCTGAAATGTGGAATCAAAGCCTATTTAACGGTATGGTCAAAATGGCGCGACAAGACTGTACTGTTGCAACATTTACCGCTGCTGGTTTTGTCCGTCGCGGCTTAATGGAAGCTGGCTTCGAGATGAGAAAAACCAAAGGGTTTGGTACTAAACGTGAAATGATTGTTGGTCAAGTTATTGAACGTCAGCATAGTACGAATGTGAAACCTTGGTATAACAGGGCTGCACCAACCAAAAATGATTCAGATATTGCTATCATTGGTGGCGGTATTGCTTCTGCAACCACGGTACTAGCATTACTCCGTCGTGGGCAAACTGTCACCTTATATTGTGCCGATAACCAACTTGCTGATGGCGCATCAGGGAACCGCCAAGGCGCCGTCTACCCTTTACTTAACGGCAACAATGATGCGGTATCTCGCTTTTTCTCAACCGCATTTATCTACGCTAAACAGTTAGTAGAGCAAGCTGCTACCGAGCTTGAATTTAGCCATAGCTGGTGTGGTGTTACTCAATTGGCCTATGATGAGAAATCTGCGACAAAACTAGAGAAAATGCTAGCAGGTAACTTCACGCCTGAGCTGATCCACAAACTCGATAAAACACAAACCGAACAAATCACAGGTGTTGAAACTGGTTTTGAAAGCGTTCATTACCCGTTAGGTGGTTGGTTATCGCCAAAAGAATTGACCACAGCGTTAATTGAGCATGCAGTACAACAAGGTAAGCTAATTCTCAAAAAACAAAGTGATCTTAGCTCACTTACTCAACAAGATAATGCTCAATGGCAGCTGACTTTTGCTAACGGTGATCAATCTATCCATGACACTGTTATTCTTGCCAATGGTCATCGCTTTAATGAATATGCTCAAACCCAAGCTATCCCTGCATCTTCTGTTCGTGGACAAGTGAGTCACGTACCAACCAATCCTTCACTAGGGCAGCTAAAAACCGTACTTTGTTACGATGGTTACCTCACGCCAGTCAATACTCAAACTCAAAGCCACTGCATTGGTGCCAGTTACGATCGCCGCAATGTGGAACTAGAATTCAACGAAGCAGATCAACAAGATAATAAGCAACGCTTAGTTAATTGTTTACCATCCGTTGAATGGCCTAAAGCAATAGACATTGATGGCTTTGAAATAAAAGAGCGCGCGCGTGTTGGTATTCGTTGTGCAGTACGTGATCACTTACCGTATGTGGGTAATGTTTGTCGTTATGATGACTTATTGGCGCAGTACAGAGAATTGAAAGATAATCAGGAAAACACATTGCCTGTACCTATCTACAATAATCTGTTCACCATTGCTGGCTTAGGCTCTCGAGGATTAAGTTCAGCACCATTACTGGGCGAAGTTTTAGCGTCACAAATTTGTGGCGATCCATTACCGCTACCACTTAGTGTACTTGAAGCACTTCACCCTGGCCGTATGTGGGTAAGAAGATTAGTAAAAGGCAAAGAACTTACCACTCTTGATGCCTAATTAAATATAAAAACGCCATGTAGGTACTCTTACTCTTTAAAGAGCCTATTCCTACATGGCGTTCTATTATGACTTTGAGTTACCTATTGCTGACTACTTCAGTTCACTTGCCATCACATTCATTAATTCATTATTCTCATCACCAGACAGATCCCAAACGAATAAACCAGCAAGTTTATTTTGCTTCACCCAATCAGCTTTGGCTTTTACTGAGCGTGAATCATCATAACTAATGAAAACTTGTTTCTCTGCATTCCATAGATAAGGAGCTTCTGCCTTATCATCATAACCTGCGATATAACCTTGAGCTTCAGTATAATTACGTTTTAGATCCCAATACATAAAGAAGCCCGGCTCTGTATCAGAAGTACCAAAACTTGCACCTTTTGCAGAGGAAAGCTCTTTAGGTAATACCTTACCATCAAACCCTTTTGTTCCTTCCCAGCCTCGACCATAAAACGCCGCACCCACAACCAATTTATTGGCAGGAATGCCTAGCTCAATCATCTTGTTAACAAACACATCGGTACCCATTCCCCACCAACCATTGTCTGTTGCATGAAGATTCGTTAAGTGACCAGTTTGTGTTCCCCATCCGCCTAAATAGTCATAAGTCATAGCAAACATATTGGTTAAATAAGGTGCGACAGCAGCCCAATCTATCGACTCAGCTTTACTACCAACACCAACAGCAGTTGAAAGCTCATAATCTCGACCCGTTTTCTTTTCTAAACTATCTAATTCGGAACGCAATGTTTTAACCAAATGCGTATAAGCCTCTTTCTCTGCTGCTTTTTGCTCATCAGACAATTTAGTTTCAGGATTCCAAGGCGATGTTGTCAAGCCGCCACCGCCTGGGTATTCCCAGTCGAGATCAATCCCATCGAAAAAATCATACTGAGCAATAAGCTCTACAGCTGTTTGGGAAAAGTGTTCAATCGCAGCTTTATCTTTTGCCATAGCATGAAACGGTTCTGACATTGTCCAACCACCAAATGATGGCAAAATTTTCAATTCAGGTTTATCTGCTTTTAAGTCTTTTAATTGCGCAAAGTGTCCCTTGTAATCCACCTTTGCTTTGGTTGGCCCAAAATCTTTTTCTAGCGCCGATACTTGATCCACAATAACAGCACTGAACGGGGCTTTATCTTTACATGCTGCTGCTATTTGTTTTTGTACAGCTTCACTTGCACCTTGGTGCGGGCCACACATACTCAAAAAGGCATAGATAACATGAGTAAGTTTATCTGCGGGGATATCGTTAACGGTGTAAGGGTTCGCTTCATTGTTGTATTGCCAGTCAGCAAAGTAACCAGCAACAATGGGTGCTTGTGCATTAACTGAAGTACTACTGAATACGGCAGCAATAGCAAAAGGTAAAATCGCTTTCATGATGTTTCCTTACTCATCAATTGATTCATGGCATATGCTTTTGCTTCAACGATGATCTCGGAACAGCAGCAACGCAATAACCTAAAAAGTAAGAATAAACATAGTGTGAACACTTTATAGATGGGATAACTAAAAGCTAATCGAAACAAAAAATAGCGTATTTTTCGATAGAACTCTTAGTTATGTTAGAAATGTAAGATTATGAAAAGCTAATATGCGATCTTTTGCTTAATTTTATAATTCAGCTGCAATAACTATCTCTACATCTGGTCGACACGACCTCAGCTTATCAGCCAATTGAGATTGCGCTTCTTTATCGCCATGAACAATTCGGATCACAGAAGGGCCATCTTCTATCTGCTCTACAAATTTAACTAAATCATCTTGCGCAGCATGAGCAGAATAGCCTGATAAACCATAAACCTTTGCATTAACCTCAATGGTTTTATCATTAATCACTATCTGATTGTTTTGATCAAGCAATTGTCTTCCAACCGTTCCAACAGCTTGATAACCAGCCAAGATCACATCTGTCCGAACATCAGGTAGCAATGCTTCAAGATAGTTCATAATTCGTCCACCTGAGCACATACCGCTGGCAGCAACAATAATGGCAGGCTCACCAGAATGTTTTAATCGATTAACAAGCTCTACATGATCTTGGTGGTTCTCGATGGTAATGCATTGTTCAAATGCTAATGGATGACGTCCAACATAACGTCGGTCTTTCGCTTCTTTTGACCATAACTCATGAAAATGTCGATATTGCTCCGTTATTTTCTGAGCTAATGGCGAATCAAGAATAACGGGCAATGTTTTCCATACTTTTTGATGTTCATTATCATGACTCGAACCAGATAAAACATCCGCCAAAATATTTTCAATATCAAACAATAGTTCTTGCGTTCGACCAACACTAAATGCAGGAATTAAGATCGCTCCACCATCTCGTAAAGAGTGTTCAATCAACTGACGTAATTGTGATTCACGCTCAATCACATCATGATGCGGTTTGTCGCCATACGTACTCTCTAAAACAAGTACATCTGCCGACGTGGGAGAAATAGGATCAGATAAAAGAGGAGTATTTGAAGGGCCAAGATCGCCGCTAAAAACAACGGTACGTTGATCGGGTAATTTAATTTCAATATAAGCAGAGCCTAAAATATGCCCAGCTTGACGAAAACGCACAGACACACTTTCGCCATTTAATAGCACTAATTTAGCCCAGCAATCATAAGGAACTGGGCGTATTTTTTGTTTAATCAATTGGGTAAATTGCTGGCATTGCTTTTCATTAAAGCCCAACTGAATTTTCAAACCATCTTCCAACATTAATGGAAGTAATGCAGCTGTTGCTTCTGTTGCGTAAATTGGTCCTGAGAACCCAGCAGCCAGTAACCAAGGAATACGACCAATATGATCGATATGGCTATGAGTGACTAATAATGCTTCAATATGCTTAATGTCAAATTCGATATTAAGTTGCTGATGCTTGGCTTCAGCTCCTTGAAACAAGCCACAATCAATAAGCAAACTGCTCTTACCGATCATTAGCTCATGGCAAGAACCCGTCACACCTGTTTTAGCCCCATGGTGAATAATATCCACTTGTCATCCCTGTGCTTATATTTCATCTAATTTTTGATAATGACAGAGCTATTATCTTGATTAAAATTCAAACAACTAGAATCCGAGCAGGCTCACGAAATCAACGAAAGCAAACCATGTGGCACATAAAAAACACATTACTTAATCAAACAAATTATTTAATTTATAAATAATAATTACAGCTTAGTTGCCCAGGCTTGCGCAGCTTGATCAACTAAAGTTAAAGAGTGCTCAAACGCTTCACGACTTTGACGATATGGATCAGGAATATCACGCTGACTAATCCATTGACCAAACAACATCGTTTTACCACGTGCTTCAGGCGCAATATTAGTTACCGCTTCAATATGACCTTTTTCCATCACTAAGATCAGATCATACTCACGACATAACTCAGGGGTTAACTGCTGCGCTTGGTGTCCAGATAAATCAAAACCCAATTGCCCCATCATTTCACATGCCATCGCATCTGCAGGCTTACCAGCTAACCCACTTTTTTTCGTTGCAATACCCGCAGAGGCTACGTGTTTAGCTGGTAATTTCGTTTGCAAAATTCGCTCACCCGAAGGAGAACGGCAAATATTACCCACGCAAACCACAAGGATTTTGTTGAACATGGTTAACTCCGTTTAAATAGATACAAAAAAGGCCAATTATTTTATAACAATTGGCCTTAATTAATATGCAGTTCGATTAACTATTTTGCTGATTTCGTTTCCAAACTACATCACCAATACCATCTGTTGGTTTAAAGTCAGTTGGCGCATCAAGCAAAATTTGGCGAATATCTTCATGTTTAAAATCATGACAAGCTTTATCCAGTAAATCTAGAATATGTTGATACTCATCTAAAAATAAGAAACGCTCATTAGCTGTCATAATTCGGCGATGATCGGTTTCGCCTACATTATCTCCAATCAATAGCTCTTCAAATAATTTCTCACCAGGACGAAGACCCGTATATTTAAGTTCAATATCACCAAATGGATTATCTTCAGTCTTCAATTCTAATCCAGATAACTTTACTAGATTCTCAGCTAAATCGACAATCTTAACTGGTTCACCCATATCCAGGACGAAAACATCACCGCCTTTACCCATCGCGCCAGCTTGTATAACTAACTGCGCTGCTTCAGGAATAGTCATAAAGTAACGAATAATATCAGGATGGGTAATGGTAATTGGTCCGCCTTCTTTAATTTGACGCTTAAAAAGAGGGATGACAGAACCTGATGAGCCTAAAACATTACCAAATCGTACCATGCAAAAACGCGTTCCAACTTCTTTTTTAGCTTCTTCAGAAGCTAACGCTTGAAGACCAAGCTCAGCCATACGTTTTGTTGTACCCATTACATTTGTAGGACGTACCGCTTTATCTGTTGAGATTAAAACGAAAGAAGATACACCCGCATTAACCGCCGCTTGAGCTGTATAATAAGTACCAAAGACATTATTTCTAACACCCTCAACAACATTATACTCAACCATTGGAACATGTTTATATGCTGCTGCATGATAAATGGTATCAACGCTAAAGGTCTTCATTATTGTTTCTAAACGATTAATACGTTGAACAGAGCCTAATAAAGGCACAATCTCAACATCTAACCCTCGCTTTAGTGCATATTCTGCCAACTCTTTCTCAATGCTATATAAACAATACTCAGAAAGCTCAAACAATAATAATGACTTTGGCTTACACTTAACGATCTGACGGCATAACTCTGAACCAATGGAACCACCGGCACCAGTAACCATTACAACTTGATCGGTTATATTTGCCGACATTAAATCATCACGAGGCTTAACAGGTTCACGTCCAAGAAGATCTTCAATAGCCACATCTCTTAACTGATCAAGAGACACATTGTCATGAACAATAGAATCAAGGTTCGGTATAGAAAGTACTTCTACAGGTAAATTAACTAATGATTCTACAATTGCACGACGTTGAGAACGACTAGCACTCGGAATAGCTAATAATATTTGCTTAACATCACCTTTATTAACTACACGTGCTAATTTAGATGGATGATAAACATTCAAACCTTGAATAACTGTGTTTTGTAATCTCTTATTATCATCAATATAAGCGATTGGATTTAATTCATCCCCTTGACGTAATAAATTCACTAATTGACGTCCAGCTACACCTGCGCCATAAATCATCACATTTGGTTTTCGCTTCATACTACGCTGGACAAAAAGCATACGAACAGAAACTCTAGCCCCTCCAGTCAAAACAAAAAGATAGCCAAAGTAAATGACAGAAACTGACCTAGGCACCCAAATATTATAGAAATAAGTAGTTAACACAAAGACAACTGTTGAAACCAAAGCGCCAGTGATCAATGTAAATAACGCATTAATACTAAGATATCGAAGAATTGCACGATAAAAACCGATTCGGCTAAAACAAAAAATAGTTACGACAGAAAGAAAAGCTAAAAGATACCAATACTCCGCTTTGTACAGTTCATCAAAGTCACCCAATCGTGTCCAAAAAGCCCCCCAAAAAGCAACTTGTACAAACAAAAGATCAATACACACGCTCACAATTCTTTTATATACACGTGGTATTGAGAAAAATGCATCAATGAACGACATAAATCCTCGATAAAACTACAAAATCTCGATAATAAGAATGGAATTATACATAAATAATTTATAAGTCCCAAAAATGAAAATAGCGGCTATAGCCGCTACTCTATATTACTTAACAGCATCGCCGCTACCGCTACCAGTGACTGTCATGATTATATATTTAAAATATACATTTATATTCAATGTTTCAATCATCTCACGATCTGTTTTAGCCAACAGTTCGGGTGTTGACATATCGATATTTTGAACCTGGGCTAACCCAGTTATTCCAGGGAGAACATCATAAATACCTAACTTATCTCGCTCAGCAATTAATTCTTCCTGATTAAATAAATTAGGTCGAGGACCAACCAAGCTCATATCACCTTTTAACACATTGATTAACTGTGGTAATTCATCAATTTTTGTTCTACGGAGAAAAGCTCCTAATTTAGTAATAGAGGCATTATTAGCTAAGTGACTTGCAACTGATTTTGTCTCAACCGACATAGTACGAAACTTTATCAGTTTAAATGGTTGTTTATTTTTACCCATGCGAGTTTGTATAAAAACTGGCGATCCAGTATCAAATAAACCAATAATGACTACAATTAAGAATATAGGCCATAAAAATAGCAAACCGAAAAAAGAGGCTAGAAAATCGAATATACGGATCATTTTATTCCTTAGATAGTGAAGACATAACCTGTTCCATTGAATAAGGTGGAACCCAACCCAGAACATCAAATATATTAGATGAATCAACTTCTAAATTATCTAATAACTGTTCAGATATAGACTTTTTACCAACTAATCTAGCACCAAAACGCATACACCATAACGGTATAGGTAACTGATAAACTGATTTTCCTAAACCTTTAGTTATTGCATTAGTAAACTCTTTCGTCGATATAGGCTCTCCATCAGATGCTAAAAAAACATGTCCAGGTGCGGACTCATGTTTTGCACAAACAAGTAAAAGATCACAAAGGTTTTTGACTGATATAAAACTGCGTTTGTTATTGACTAAGCCGAAAGGGAGTACTGGAGATTTTTTTACTAATTTAGTAAGCAGGCCAAAATTACCAGGTGCATTTACACCATATACTAATGTAGGTCTAACAATAACAACCTCAAGACCAGTATTTCTAGCTAGTTCTAATAGTTCTTGTTCCGCTTTTAATTTCGAAAGAGAGTAGTTATTATGAGGTGCTGGTTTCGAATTAGAGTTGAATGGCAAACTTTTTGTCACACTTCCATTTACTCCAATAGAACTGACAAATATAAATCGTCGTACACCTGCATTTACGGCGTCTTCAGCAAGTTTTAAAGTACCTCGAGTATTAACCTCGTAAAGTTCTTCAGCTGTGTGACATGAGGAGTGAGCTAAGCCAGCTAAATGAATTATACAATGGATATTATCAAATGCACCATTCCAATTAGTTTCTGAATCAATACTTTGAACTTTAAAACAATCTATTCCTTTTTGATGTCTTGATACTATTTTAAACAAAGATGATTGTGTTTTATATAACTCTGAGCCAATAAAACCATTACTTCCAGTTAAAAGAATCATATTATTTTTCACTTTATAATAGAGACTTGAAGCTCATTAATACTAAGATAATAAAAAAAGCAACCTTATCTGATGGTTTTCTTCTACACTTAAAAGCCATAAAAGATAACTTTAAAAGATTAAAGAAATTTCTTTTTTTAATTAGCTTAATAGGTTCATTATCAATACCTATAAATTCAGCTTGATCAAGTACTTTTTTAAACGCATCACCAGAGATAATAATTTTTAACCGACTCAATATTTGTGAAAGCCCTTTATTTGCTCCAACCTGATTAGATTCGTGCTGGCGATAAAGCATTAAAGGTTCAGAATCAATAAACCACTTAATTCCTTGACTTCTAGCAAAAGCATAACAATACCAATCATGTAACCATATTTTATCTAAATGTGCTTTTTGCTCTTCAAGAGAGAGTTTAATTCTATTAGTTAAACTCTCTGTCATTAAGAATGTACAGCCAGGACCAGATGATTCAAAAATATAATCAAACTCTTTTTGAGGATAGTCTTTTTTTATTAATTTCTGTTTGCCAGATTCCCAAAACGCTGTAACATTGCTTGAATATCCATCAGAGTTTGTTTTTTCTAGTATTTTAATCGCATGTTCTAATTTATTGGATAGCCAAATATCGTCTTGATCACTAAATGAAATATACTTATATTTGCTAAAATCAACATCAAGTAATAATCTAAAGAAATTCTGCCCGGCACTTCCAAAACTCAACCCATAATCCAGCAGAAATATATTATTATTCACTTGAACATAATCATTAATTATATCTAATGATGTATCTGAAGATAGATCCAAACTAATATAAATATCGACTTCGACATTTTCCTGATTTAATATACTATCAATTTGTTCTTTTAAATAATCACTTCCGTTATATACGGCAAGTAGTATACATATTCTATTTAACATTACAATCCAACTTAAACTTAGATAATATTAAAAATGTAATTATCATATGGTAAAACAATCTTTAATGAAGAATAAAAAAACAAAAAAGATATAATAATCAACATCAAGAAATAAGCATATTTTAATCTTGTAGATAAGTACTTTAGCGGTAAGATGATAGCTGCGAGATCAAATAAACCAAGCACCTCAACAAAACGCAATGAAAATACGTCATTCCATGATAGAAATGCTTGCAAGAAAAGGCTACACGACAAAAAGTATATAAATACTCTTTCTATCTTTGATGCTAGATCATATATAAACAATAAAACAAAATAAAATAATACCAATCTTATTAAGTAATACGATGATAAAAGAGATACTTTTTTAACAGCGTATGTTCCATTAAGATAACTATCAATTCTTTCACCACCTATAAAGTGCATCAAATCTAGACTGAAAGGTGACAAGAAAAATGCAATGATAGGTATAGAAAATAATATTTTTTTATTATCTAAAGATTTAAAGTTATAATGAATAAAATATAAAAAAGGAATCAATATAACTGAAAGGTGAAAAGTTATACTAACTAAGATTAATATAATGCTAGTTTTTCTTCTATCATCACACCAGTATAATACGGCACAAGAAGCAATTCCCATTGCAATTGCTACCCGGACTTGAGTAAATTCTTGTACCAAGTAAAGCCTAGAAAATACTAATAAAAGTAAAACACCCAAATATTTACCATTAAAAGATAGTCTACAAAATATGAACTTGGCAAAAATACTAATAGTTGCCACTAATGTAAAAAAATATTCTATGTTATTACTGAAAAGCGATGTCACCTTATATAAGGTAATAAATCCGATATCTTTTCCTTGAAAAAAATAAACACTAAAATTTTCTCTTACATCAGTAAGCCATTTTAAATAACTATCATAATCATGATCAATATTACCGTATCTAAATCCTGTAAATAGTATGGCAATTAATAGCAATACTATTGTATAAAAGTTATATAAGTTAATAAGTGCTCTATTTTTACTTATCATTATTCCATCATATGAATATGCGTAGAATAAAAACATAGAAAATAATATCAAATAAAAACTCATTTAAAATGACCTTTACCCATTTTAGATAAAATTCCATCAAAAACAGCTTTTGTCAAAAGGCCCAGTGAATATAATTTCCTTTTCGATGTTAATGAATAAAAAATTATATATTGAGGTACTTTTATTAAATAAATTAATTTTGAATTAAATGACATGCTATCCGACTTCATTAGATACACTGCATTTCTAACTATAAAATAATTCCTAAAATCACTATGAAGATTAATATTTCTACCTAGTGCTCTCGTTGTTTCATCTCCAATACTATGATGCATAATAACTGTAGGAATAATAAAAGATTTATATCCATACACATGATTACATCTTTCACCCCATTCAATATCTACCCAATCAATAAATAATTCGCTTTTCATAAAGCCAACCTTTTTTAATAAAGATGTTCGAATAAGTGAGCCGGAAGCTATTATATAATCACTATGTACAGGTTCTTTACTTTCTAAATTAATTGGTATTCTTTGCACATAAAAAGGTTTTGCTCTAATTGCATTAACAGTTTCACCTGTTTTTTCATCTATAAATGTAGGACCGACTGTAGCAACATTCTCTCCCTTTTGTATTAAATTATTTTCAGCGAATAATAGATCTTTAACCATACTTGGAGGTAGACTACTATCTTGATCTAATAATAAGACATGACTATAGTCATTATCAATCGCATAACTAATACCGATATTTTGGGCTTCAGCTATTCCTTTATTATCATTCAATGCAAAATATTTAATATTATTTGAAATTAAGCTTAAAATATCGTTAATTTTCTCTTTTACAGAAGTAGGGGAGTTATCTACTATACATATATCTTCAACCTGATCTTGTAAACTTAATAATAACCTTTTGAGTAATTCTTTTTCTGGATTAAATAAAACGATAATAGGTAAAATCATATTGTTATCCCTGACCTTGAAAATGGCGTCGACCTTTTTTAATTATATATTTAAAAAGATAATAATATCTTCTTAATATCCAAAGGTTTAAAATTGGCTTATGTAATAATTTATAAAGATATCTTATATAATTAGATGCTTGAGATAACGTCTCATCTTTAACATATCCTCCAACGATCATAAAGCATTTAATCTTATTATCTATATCTACCTTAGGTAGACAATTATTATTATATTTTTGCCAACCTAAATGTTCGACAACAATATCTTTTGGTGTACGACAAGAATACAGCTCTGGACGTAAATATCTCATGTGATCAGGATAAAACTTCGAACTTTCCTCAACAGACCAATCCCATCTAAATAAAGTTGCAGTTGTATCAATAAAAGAAACATATAGGTCATTAATTTTATTATTGGTATATAAGGATTCTTCTTGTTGCAAGATATCATGTAAATATTCATTTTTCTTTAAATAATCCCATGAAAGAGACAACCCAACTTTACCCAATGAACAATTATTTTCCATTAAATTTATAGAATAACTCAACCAGCATGGTTTAGCTTTACATAAATTAAAATCTATATCACCATCAGTAAGATAAAAATATTTTGAACCGTGACGTGATTTTATATATTCGAGATGACGATTGATACCTAAAATCCATTTATTATCATTATTTCTCAAAATGGTTATTTTTTCATTTTTTTCTAATTTATCTAATATTTTCAAATGTTCATTATTATCTGAGTTATTATCAATAACATAAATATGATAATCTATCGTAACTGTATTTATAATTGAATCAATACATTGAAATAAGAATTCATTCTCATTTCTTGTCATTACCAAGATAGGTATTTCCATTTAAAAATTCCTGATAGACTTACTTTTAATCAACACTATAAGAGGCAGAAATAAATTACATCCTCTAATCATTGCAATAAAAAAAAGTTTGTCTTTATAAAAAACAAAGAATAAAAGATTGGCAAGTGCATAACTTAACACTGAAGATATAGCTATCACCGCTAAACTATTGAAGTAAATTCCAATACAATTTAGTGTGACATTTAATATAGCAGCATAAAAAGTTTTTCTTAACTCTGCACTATAGTCTTTACTTATAACTAGATGATTACCAGTAACAGCACCTAGAAATATAAAAATCAAACCAATTATATTTATATAGAATAATTTCAAAGACTCCAAATATTGAATGGAAAAGATTGTGAAAAACACTTCACTTCCGAAGATATATACGAATGAAATTATAATAAGGTAGGCCCACAATAATATACTGATAATTAATGATATTTTTCTATAATAGTTATCCTTATTGCTTTTATATTCAATAATTAGATTAGATATAAACATTGAAACAACTATTAAAGATATAAAATTTAATGGTGTTGTAAATCTTGTTGATGCTGAAAAAATTCCAGCTTGACTATCACTAATAAACCAGCCAATCATTAATATATCGACTTGCGTAAACAACCCTATTACTACGCCAGACAACATCAATTTAGACGATTTTCTAAATACAACTACAGCACTTTTATTATTAAGAGTTAAACTAAAGTACTTTCCTTTATCATATAAAATATAAAAAACGATAAATGATAGTAATTCTTTACAAAAGAAAGTCATTGCGATAGCTAATGTGCTATAGTCATTTTTTATTAGAAATACAACTAGTGAAGATGTGATAGACAACGATATAAACTG
The DNA here is from genome assembly GCF_030685535.1 of Photobacterium leiognathi. Classification (NCBI taxonomy): domain Bacteria; kingdom Pseudomonadati; phylum Pseudomonadota; class Gammaproteobacteria; order Vibrionales; family Vibrionaceae; genus Photobacterium; species Photobacterium leiognathi. Next base: position 2,454,206 of record NZ_CP131601.1, read on the forward strand.
TGAAATTGTATATTCTTTAAACTTACTACGTCCATCAACTATTGATGGATATAAGTTTAAAGCAACGAAGAATTTTGACAATATAATAGGAACTGATATTAATAATACATCTGGTTTTGTTATGTATATAACTGAAAATATTATTACTGAAAAAATCAAAAAACCAATTAATCTTAACCCTGCATAATTACCATATCTTTTTCTAACTACTATATTTTTGTTTGAACCACATATAACCGTGAATATCGAATTTAGCCCTAGAGTAAGGAAAAAAGATAAGAACAAAGACAAATTATTTATAAAAGCAATCTTACCTTGCTCTTCAGGACCTAAGTAATTCATTATCATTATACCTATAACTAGGCTATAAATGATATCTACCGACTTAGACGATATCCCAAATATAATCTTATTAAGCACTAAAGGCACCACTAAGTAAAGGAGATATAACTATCTCCTTTTAATATATTTATAAACAAACACTCTTCTTTAGTATTTTACCATTATTATCTTTATCAGAGAGAATAAGATCAACAAGTTTATCAATCGGCCATTCAATACCTATCTCAGAATCATTCCACAAAATTGAATGTTCTGCTGATGGGTTATAATAATCCGTACACTTGTAAACAAACTCGGCTTCATCACTCGTTACATAAAAACCGTGAGCAAAACCTTCTGGCACCCATAATTGACGCTTGTTTTCAGCAGACAAATAAACACCAACCCATTTACCAAATGTTGGTGAATCTTTACGAATATCAACGGCAACATCAAATACTTCACCAGAAACAAGGCGAACTAATTTACCTTGTGTATTTTCTGTTTGGTAATGAAGACCACGTAAGATGCCTTTTTTTGATTTTGAGTGGTTATCTTGCACAAATTGTGTCGGCTTTCCCGTTACCAATTCTTCAAATTTCTTTTGGTTCCATGTTTCCATGAAAAAACCACGCTCGTCACCAAAAACAGCAGGTTCAATAATTTTCACATCTGGGATGTCTGTCTCAATCACATTCATTTTATTTATTCTCAATAATTATTATTGATAATCAACTAATTGATTTAAAGCACGTTGCCAATCACAGGCTTGAATACCGAACGTTTCTGTAATTTTCTGAGTATCAAGCTTTGAATTTGCAGGTCGTTTCGCTGGCGTTGGATAATCTTCTGTGTTAATGCCTTTTACTATTGGTGCTTTATCTAATACTTTTTGTTCTACTGCTTTATCAAAAATAGTTTGAGCAAAACCACACCAAGAGGTATGAGGTAGACCAGAAAAATGATAAATCCCGTACTGATGATCAAAGCTATTACCTTGCTTCACAATATCGTTAGCAATAGTAATTAATGCTGCGGCAATATCACCCGCGTAAGTTGGACCACCAAACTGATCAGCAACAATACCTAATTCATCTCGCTGCTCAGCCAAACTAAGCATTGTCTTAACGAAGTTATTTCCCTCTTCACCAAATACCCATGCAGTACGTAAAATAACAGCGCGAGAGCAAGCTTCAAGTACGGCCTTCTCACCCGCTAACTTACTTGTACCGTATACGCCTTGTGGGTTTACAGTATCACTTTCAGAATAGATACCTTCTTTATCGCCAGCAAAGACGTAATCAGTAGAAATATGTAGTAACGCAGCACCAATATTTTCAGCTGCTTGTGCTAAATATAATGGACCGTCACGATTAATCGCATAGGATAAATCAACTTCAGTTTCGGCTTTATCTACAGCAGTATGAGCAGCTGCATTAATAATAATGTGTGGCTTAAATTCATTTACTGTCTTAACAACATCAGACTGAGAAGTGATGTCTAATTCATTTCGATCAACTGCTAGAATTTCTGTTTTTGGACAGGCTTGTAGCTGTTTCACTAAACAGGTACCAACTTGACCATTGCTACCTGTAATCAATACTTTCACAATGTACGTGCTCTTATTTATTTTCAGAAGTAATACGCATCAAGTATTGACCGTACTCATTTTTCATCATTGGTTTAGCTAATATTTGAACTTGCTCTGTTGTTAACCAGCCATTACGCCAAGCAATTTCTTCAAGACAGGCCACTTTCAAACCTTGAACATTCTGAATAGTTTCTACAAAGCTGGATGCTTCATGTAGACTCTCGTGCGTACCCGTATCCAACCATGCAAAACCACGACCTAATAGCTCTACATTCAATGTTCCATCATTAAGGTACATTTCATTTAATGTAGTAATTTCTAGTTCACCGCGCTCAGACGGTTTCACTTGCTTTGCCATCTCAACAACACGGTTGTCGTAGAAATACAACCCCGTTACTGCGTAATTTGATTTTGGCTCTACTGGTTTTTCTTCAATCGAAATGGCTTTCATTTCATCATCAAATTCAACCACGCCAAAACGTTCTGGATCTTTAACTTGATAACCAAATACCGTTGCACCTTGCTCACGAGAAGCAGCATTGCGTAATGTTTGACTAAATGATTGTCCGTAGAAGATATTATCACCTAATACAAGACATACACTGTCATCACCGATAAACTCTTCACCGATTAAGAAGGCTTGCGCTAAACCATCAGGGGATGGTTGAATAGCAAATTCCAAATTGATACCAAAATCAGAACCATCGCCTAACAAACGACGAAAACTTTCATTATCTTCAGGAGTGGTGATAATAAGAATATTGCGAATTCCCGCCAACATAAGAGTTGATAGCGGATAAAAAATCATTGGTTTATCATAAATAGGAAGCAATTGCTTAGAAACACCTCGGGTTATTGGGTATAAGCGAGTACCTGAACCGCCAGCTAAAATAATACCTTTCATCTTATTTACTTACCTTCGCTCGTATTATTACCAGTACCTAAACGTTCAAAACTGTATGACCCATCTAATACTCGGCTCCACCAAGTTTTGTTGTTTAAATACCACTCAACGGTTTTACGAATACCTGACTCAAAAGTCTCTGCTGGCTTCCAACCAAGTTCACGCTCAATCTTTGAGGCATCAATCGCATAGCGAACATCATGACCTGGACGGTCAGTTACGTAAGTAATCAAATCTTGATATTGAGCAATACCTTGTGGTTTGTTAGATACTAACTCTTCTAGCAGTGAACAAATGGTTTTCACCACTTCAATGTTAGCTTTTTCGTTATGACCACCAATATTGTATGTCTCACCAATCTCACCTTTAGTCACAACGGTATAAAGTGCTGATGCATGATCTTCGACATACAGCCAATCACGAATTTGCATACCATCACCGTAAACAGGCAAACTCTTTCCATCTAAAGCATTTAAAATCATTAATGGAATTAGTTTTTCTGGGAAATGATATGGCCCATAGTTATTTGAACAGTTGGTCACAATAGTTGGTAGACCATATGTACGTAACCACGCTCGTACTAAATGATCACTAGAAGCTTTTGATGCCGAATATGGGCTCGACGGTTCATATGATGTTGTTTCAGTAAACAGGTCGTCAGTATCTTCTAAGTCGCCATAAACTTCGTCAGTTGAAATATGATGGAAACGGAATGCTGATTTACGACTCTCATCAAGCTGATTCCAGTATTGACGAGACGCCTCTAACATGGTGTAAGTACCAATAATATTAGTTTCAATAAAAGCAGCAGGCCCATCAATTGAACGATCAACATGACTTTCAGCAGCCAAATGCATCACTGCATCAGGCTGGTATTCTGCAAATATACGATCCAACTCTTCACGATCACAAATATCAACTTGCTCAAACTGATAACGTTCGCTTTTCTCGACTTCATTCAACGATTCTAAGTTACCAGCATAAGTTAACTTATCGACATTAATTACTGAATCTTGAGTATTATTAATAATATGGCGAATAACTGCTGATCCAATAAAACCAGCACCACCCGTTACGAAAATTTTCACGAAGGAGATCCTTTCATTATTAAGTCCCCCTACAATTAAGGGGGAGTATAAGTTTCATAATCTATAATTTTAGCATGCTACCGCCCTAAGGTTATAAGCCTCCTCAAGGGCATAACATTTACCAACAAAAATTTACACTGCAAAACGCCTAAGTTTACTTCTTAAACACCTCATGAATGAACACTACTGCAGAACCAAAAATTACACCTATGATTGCAAATAAAATAACAACAAACACTCTCTTAGGTTTATCGCGACTCAAAGGATAATCAGCGTCCATCAGATAATGAAAACTTTTTAAGTTAACATCTTCAGATATTTTAAAATGTTCGAGTAAATCTATTCTAAGCTTTATAATGTCAATATTTGGATCAAATAAGTTAAAATTTTTCACTGATTTTAACAAACGCTCTTTCTCTGCTAATCCTTTACTACCAAGCTCAATAGAAAACATTCCTCCATTGTTGCCCATCAAAGGAATAGGCTTAACCGCTTCTGCTGCTTTTGCAATTTTAAGTGAATACTCTGTTTTATTTGTTTCATTAAGGATTTCTTTTCTTACCTGATTCTCGAGTAATAATTTTTTTTGTGATAACAAGCTTTTCCTGTTATCAATCAGACCTTTAAGTGTTACATTGATATCATTAAAAACCGATTTATTAACAAAGTTGATGTACTGAGAAAGAAGCTTCTGACTTTCTTCGGGAGTCTTAGCTTGGAATGTTAAGTTGTAAATTCCAGGTACTTTATCATCATTTAAAGAAGCTGAAATTTTTTTAGACCAAAAACTATTAAACTGTAATTTATTCGCATCTTTTGCATAACTACTCATTATTGCATTCGATTTAATAAATGATATTTTATTATTATAAGAATTAAATTTAATTATGAAATTTTTCAAAAGTTCTTGTTCATCTACAGCATTATCAATAACAGCTCTCTGAGATGTTCCATCAAACGAAGGATAGATTGGAGATAATGAATTACGAAGAGACACTGTATCATCGTAATTTCCTTTCATTATAACTGCAGTTGACGTCCACCATTGTTGAGCAGAGAAAGCCCAAGCTGCACCTAATAAACTAAATATTAGTGCTGATAATATAATCCATTTTTTTTTCTCCCATAGAGGTTTTGTTATATACAAAAAATCAATACCATCATTAGATACGTTATTTGCAGCTTGAATATTACTCATTATTTTTCCACAAATCTAAAACTAAGCCGAAACTTTTGCCACATTTGGCATACAAGAACATAATCGGAAGGAGAAAGCTCACTTTTCGCATCAGCAATACTCTGCTCTACTTTTTCCTTCATTTCTGATAATTGTGATTCATTTTCAGACTCACACTCAGCAGCCGCTAATGAAATATGCCCGCGCAAATAACCACCAGCAAACAGATCATCATCCGTTGCTGTGTCTATTCCATCGTCGATAAGCTTAAGCAGCTTTTCTTCGTATTCTTGAATTGTCATATCCTATCCTATACACAACACATTTCATCAAATCGAACGGGTTGTATGAAATCCTGTTCTGTTAACGGTTTGATACCATAAAAGGCTCGGAACGCATCAGACAGCATTTTTGCTCGCTCTGGAATTCCGTATTCCAAATAGGTTAGCACTTGTTCACGTACTTTTAACGTAAACGCTACCCTATCAGGCTCACAGTCGCCACTCAAGTTGTCACAACTGACTTGGAATTTAAATCCGCAACTTGCTGACAAAATCCACTCAATGGCCTGTGGTTTAATTTCTACTTTCTCGAACTCTGCCTGAACCGCTTCAGAGCGACCATCAGGTTCGTACCAATAACCGTAATCTTCTAATTTACGACGCTCAACTCCAGCGATACACCAGTGCGCTAATTCATGCATTGCAGATGCAAAGTAACCACGAGCAAAGATGATTTGATTGTGCACTCGCTCATTAGAAGCTGGTAAGTAAATTGGTTCATCGCCTCCAAGAAGTAATTCTGTATTGAGACTCTCTAAAAATAACCCATTGAAAATAACGATTAAATCGTTGTAATCATGTCTCATACTAATGATAACTTCTTAAATACATAACTTACCGATTATACAATGTGGCACATCTAAGTGCGAATTTTCTTAAGGTTACAGAGTATGACTAAAGTCATATTATTGTCATTTTATAAAAAACATCTTGTTTTTGCTGTTTTTTCAACCAGATAGTATCTTAACAAAAGAATAAGATGCTAAACGCATATCAAGTTGTCATTCTCTTTCACTATCTTTTAGATGAATTTAATTCATGTCAGATTTTTTTCTTTTCATTAGAATAAGATGGAGTTCACAAATACAATCGCCTTAATCTTAATTAAGGATATCTTTACCATGCTGCTTTCAGTTTTATACATTATTGGCATTACAGCAGAAGCCATGACTGGCGCATTAGCGGCAGGTAAACGCCATATGGATTGGTTTGGAGTCATGTTAGTAGCAAGTGCTACTGCAATTGGTGGCGGTACAGTGCGTGACATATTACTCGGTCACTACCCGCTAGGTTGGGTTGCTCACCCACAATACTTAGTGATCACATGTGTTGCAGGGATCTTAACTACCTACTTTGCCCGTTGGGTGGTTCGTTTTCATAAAGTTTTTATCTTGCTCGATGCTATCGGCTTAATCGTGTTTAGTATTATTGGATGCCAAGTCGCGATGACAATGGGGCTTTCTCCAATCATCTGTGTTGTTGCGGCAGTAGTGACAGGCGTATTTGGAGGTTTGTTACGAGATATGATCACGCGTCGCAAGCCTATGGTACTTCATAAAGAGCTTTATGCGTCAGTCGCATTCATTGCAGGTATCATGTACTACACCATGTCGTATTTAAGTGTACATCCTGATATCACCACGTTGATTACTTTAATTACTGGTTTCAGCCTACGTATGGCTGCAGTATATTTTAGCTGGAGCTTACCCGTATTCGAGTTTGAAGAAGAAGTCGCTCATTAAGCTTATTTTTTAATAAAGAGATAAAACAAAGCCACGCTGAACTCATTCAAGCGTGGCTTATTTATAAATGCTCGTTTTAACAATTAGATCTTCGGCGTATCTGTAACCACATCTGCGTTTTGACCACGATGACGTAACAGATGATCCATTAAGGTAATCGCTAACATCGCTTCTGCAATAGGCACAGCACGAATACCAACACATGGATCGTGTCGACCTTTAGTGACAACTTCAGCAGTCTCACCCTGCTTAGTAATAGTTTCACCCGGAACTGTAATACTTGATGTTGGCTTAAGCGCAATATGTGCCACAACATCTTGACCAGATGAAATACCACCTAAAATGCCACCAGCATGATTGGTTTTAAATCCTTCCGGTGTCATCGCATCACGGTGTTCACTACCTCGTTGATCAACTACATCAAAACCATCACCGATCTCAACGCCTTTAACTGCATTGATACTCATTAGTGAATGAGCTATATCAGCATCTAAACGATCAAATACAGGTTCGCCTAAACCAACAGGGACATTTTGCGCAACCACGGTAATTTTTGCACCAATTGAATCGCCTTCTTTTTTCAACTTACGGATCAACTCATCGTAAGCTTCAACTTTATCAACATCAGGGCAGAAAAAGGCATTTTGCTCGATTTGCTCCCAATCGACATTATCAATTTTCACATCACCCATTTGTGATAGATAAGCACGCACTTCAATACCATGAACTTGTTTTAAGTATTTCTTTGCAACCGCGCCAGCTGCAACACGCATTGCCGTTTCACGAGCAGATGAACGACCACCGCCACGGTAATCACGTACCCCATATTTTTGATGGTAAGTGTAGTCGGCATGACCGGGGCGGAATAAATCTTGAATATTCGAGTAATCTTTCGAGCGTTGATCGGTATTTTCAATTAATAAACCGATAGAGGTACCTGTTGTTACACCTTCAAATACGCCAGATAGAATTTTTACTTCATCAGGTTCACGACGTTGTGTAGTGTATTTTGACGTTCCCGGACGACGACGATCCAAATCATGCTGCATATCAGCTTCAGTTAATGCGAGTCCCGGTGGGCAGCCATCAATGATACAGCCCAGCGCCAAGCCATGGCTTTCGCCAAATGTGGTGACGCGAAATAGTTGTCCAATCGTATTTCCTGCCATTACTTCCTCTGTGATATCTCTATGCTTACATGCATTTTTAATTTTACTAATACTGACATAGTGCAAAGTTGTCCGATAGATTGCAAGAACAAGTGCGCAAATTACCGCCAGTGATAACTTTCAAAAACGAAAAAAGCGACAGGCTTTCACCTATCGCTTTCATTTAGCTATTTATAGTAAAGATTAAGCAGTTGCTAATGCTCGCTCCGCTTTAGCTTTACGTACTTTCTTTAGTGTTACCGCAACAAGAGCAGTAACGACCATACCTGATGCCATACATAGTAGCGCGAGCGCAGGTTTGTTCATCGCACCCAGTAATGCCACCACTGGACCACCATGTGCCACGCTGTTAGTGATACCGAAAGAGAACGCCATCACTGCGGCAACCATACTACCTAGCACGTTTGCTGGGATCACCGACAGCGGATCTTGCGCAGCAAATGGAATTGCACCTTCTGATATACCCACTAAGCCCATTGCACCTGCCGCTTTACCTGCTTCAACTTCTGATTGCTCGAAAATATTTAACTTACGACCAAGTACCGTTGCTAAGCCCATACCTAAAGGAGCAACAGGGATCGCACAAGCCATTGCACCCATAAACTGTGTTTGACCATTGGCAATCATACCAACAGAGAACAAGAACGCGACTTTGTTAAATGGACCACCCATATCAAAGCCAGCCATACCACCTAATACAATACCAAGTAGTACCACGTTACCTGTGCTCATTTCCGTTAGCATAGAGTTCATGCTATCCATTAGCCCCGCGATTGGCGCACCAATAACGAAGATAAACAAACCTGCGATGAACAAGGTACCCGTAATTGGTGCAATAAGAATCGGCACTAAAGGCTGTACCATCTTATGGTAGTTACGAGTTGCAACCCAACGAACAAAGTAACCCACCAGCAAGCCTGCAACAATGGCACCAATAAAGCCAGTACCCGCACTTGCATCATAAAATGAACCGTTATTAGCAATCCAACCACCAATGAAACCCGGTGCTAACGCAGGGCGATCACCGATAGCAAAGGCAATGTAACCAGCCAGAATTGGGATCATCAAAGTGAAGGCAACCACACCCACATCGAGCACTTTTTGCCATAAACTACCCGCTGGGATTTGCATACCAGAATCAGTTGGTTGACCACCAATTGCCAGTGACAACGCAATTAACAAACCACCTGTTACGACAAACGGGATCATGTGGGATACGCCGTTCATCAGGTAGCGATATAGATTCGAGCGAGTTTGCGCAACTTTGCTCTCGCTTGAATCAGAAGTATCATCACCATCAGCTTCATAGGTTTTGGCAACTAACGCTTGTTGAATTAAGCCTTTTGCATCTTTAATTGGCGCTTTAACACCTGTTTTGATCAGCTTTTTACCTGCAAAGCGAGCCATATCAACTTGTTTATCACAGCTCACCACAATCGCTTCTGCTCGTGCGATTTCTTCAGCGGTTGGGGAATTCTTAACACCAATCGAACCATTGGTTTCTACTTTCACTTCATAGCCAAGCTCAGCACCCGCTTTTTCTAATGCCTCTGCTGCAAGGTAAGTGTGAGCCACACCAGCAGGACAGCCTGTGACACCAATGATCAAACCTTTAGTTTGCGCTTGCGTGACAACTTGCTCTTTTTCTTCAAGCAATAACGCTAGGGCTTCTTTTTCTGTTTTAGCTGCTAAGAACTGCTCAACAAAACCATCTTCAATCAGCTTTGAAGAAAGCTCTGCTAATACTTCAATATGGTGGTTATCGCCGTTATCTGGTGATGCGATCATGAAAAACAGTTGTGATGGTTTACCATCTTCCGCACCATATTCAATACCAGTACGACTGACACCAATCGCAACCGCAGGTTGTGCAACAGCTGCACTTTTTGCGTGTGGTATCGCAATGCCTTCTTCAAAGCCAGTATTACCTAATTCTTCACGGGCTTTTACATCAGCAATAAATTGCGTCTTATCAGCAACACGGCCTTGTGCTACCAATAATTCAGCCATTTCGTTAAACACGTCGTCTTTGGTTTTCGCCTTAAGCTCAAGGCAAATTAAATTTTCATTGATCAAGGAAGTAATCATGTCTATCCCCAACATTTATTGTTATGTGTCCATCAAGCATTCATCTGATGGATTTCAGTATGGGAATATTGTCGGACTTTTAGATGGTTCAAAATAGAGCACAGAAGAGGCTTTAACTGGATAAATGTAACCTAATAATTGAGGTGTGAGCTAAGGCACATTTCATACCACAGGATTAATAAACATCAGATACAAACTTAAACCTTAAAATATCAACCACATAAAAAACAAGCGGTTTAATTAAAGGAATGAGTTTAAATCCAAACAATTTTTCAATCACTGTAAATATCACGCATTGATATTAGCTATAACGCAGAATTTTAGTGAGTTACTTCACACTAACCGATACAAAAAAGCGACAGAAGAATCTGTCGCTTTTGATAAAGGTTAATTATTTAACAGAGCTTAGTTATAAGCACGAGCAAAACTGCCAGTACAAGTTACTTGGTACTGCTCAGCGTACGCTGGAATAAAGACAGACTGACCTTTACCAATCACAACTGTATCGCCATTGCTATGTGTTAGCGTTACTGGCGCATCAATAGCGAAGATAATTTCAGCGCTATTCACAGCAAGCGTAATATTCTCTACTTGCTTATAAACACTGAACTTAAAATCAGGCACTGGAATGGCATAGTGTGAACCATTTTCAGCTTTAGTCGGTGCTAATAGCAGTGAATCAAATGCCATTGGTGTAAAGTAGGTATTAGCTACTAGCTCTGGCACATCCATGTATTTTGGTGTTAAACCTGCGCGCAATACATTGTCAGAGTTAGCCATGATCTCTAACCCCGTACCTTTAATGTAAGCATGTGGCGTACAGGCACTCAAAAACATCGCCTCACCCGGTTGAAGAGTTAATACATTTAGCATTAATGGCGCAAATAAACCGATATCACCTGGGTATTGCTCAGCTAAATCTAGTAATAAAGCAAACAACGGCTGATCTTTATGTGCCTCACTGTAAGCCAATAATGCGTTTACCGCTGATGCTTTTTGCTCACCTTCTAGCGATAACATCGCAGCAAAGAAATCACGTAAACCTGCTTCCGTTTGATTAGCATTAAATGCAACTACTAACTCGCTGATAGCTGGAATTTCAAGTGCATTGAACTGCGTTGCAATCTCGTCGATTTGACGGAAACCATTCATTGCTTGGTAAGGTGTTAACGCAAAGACCAACTCTGGCTTATGGTTAGGATCTTTGTAATTACGATTCGCCGCATTACGCGCTATACCCATTTGCTCTTCTTTAGCAAAGCCTACTTCAGCTTGCTGCTTATTTGGGTGAACCTGAATAGACAATGCGTTTTCAGCCGCTAGCACTTTAAATAAATACGGCAGTTCACCAAATTGTTGCTGGGTTTGCGCACCGATAATCGCATAAGGATCTGTGGCAATAAAATCAGACAACTTCACCACTTCGCCTTGAACTTCAATTTCAGAGCAACCATTAGCATGAGCGCCCATCCACAATTCTGCCTGTGGTTTCGCTTCAGGGTTCGCAATACCAAACAAAGTTTCAATCGAGGTTTTGCTTCCCCATGCATAATCTTGGATCACGTTATTCATTTTAAAAAACATAGAGCGGTGAGTACCAGCCATGATTCATTCCTAAATTTATTATCGTTGTGCGTCGATGAAATAATATTCCACTTAGCAAATCAAAGAATTACAAAGAGGAATACTATTTAAACCAGCGTAAATGTTACATAAGTCAAAAAGTGGAACATCCATCAAGGTCACAATACAACCTTATTCGATACAATCCATTAGTTGATTCATGTTTTACAATATATTGCGCTGCACTATAACAAAAACAACCGCAAAGATTCATTCCTAACTCACAATCCTTACAACTCAGGTTTATTGGCGGCAATAATGGATACTGTATTTCTTAATCTAATCGACTCTATTCTCGAAGAGCAAGAGAGCTTCAACCATATTTGGTTTGCCAACGACCACACCACGCCGCCGCAATTTAGCTACCAAGTAAACTTCCCTCGTCTTGAACTGGTGCTTAAAGGCGAATATGTGAACCAATTAGAAGACGGCGAGCATGGGATTTGTGACGTTAATCTGATGCTAGGTGATGCGCTGTATATTCCACCTAACTGCTGGAATAAACCCAATTGGGAAACCGAATGCTCTGTACTGAGCTTACTGTTTGGTAAACGGCAAATTGGCTTTAGCTTGGTCAGTAAAAGTAAAGATAACCCGAACTTCTTCGATGTACAGAAACACTCAATTCAAGCAGCTACGGGGCATGCTATTGATCCTATTTTATCGGCATTGAATATGCTGGCAAAAGAGCCAACCAAAAAGCCAATGGATGAACATCTGCTATTGGCACTGCTTAGCTATAGCCGCTCTATGCTCAATACTCCGGATCGAGTTAAAAAGAACCGTTGTGAAGATCTATACCAAGGGATTTGTATTTATATTCAAGAAAACTTTCACCGTGCGATCAGTCGTGAATCCATCGCTCATCGCTTTAACATTACCCCGAATCACCTTTCACGCTTGTTCAGACAACAAGGGCACATGCGACTAGCTGATTACATCTGTTGGGTACGGTTAGAGCGCGCAAAGTTTATGCTCAAAAAATACAATTTTCGGTTAGCGGAAGTGGCAACCCGATGTGGGTTTCAAGATATGAATTACTTCTGTCGAGTGTTTAAAAACAAAACAGGTCGAACACCGACTGAGTACCGAAGCCTTAATCAGACGCTAGCATCGCCTCAATGATCAGCGCTTGTAACACATGACTATCAGACACTTGGCGCAACGCTTTAGCATAAGGCTCTTGTAGTAGTTGCTTTGAAAACCGAGAAAATGCCATCAACACACAACGTGGCGAAGGCTTAGGTAATACCATCATCAATACTTTGCTGATATTACCTCTCGGACTCTGCCAATCCATTTCCTGACAACAAGTTATTACCATTGCAGGTTGCAAAATAGGTTCAATCATCACATGGGGCATCGCAATACCCTCTGCCATCACAGTTGCTGAGATACTTTCACGCTTTTCTATCGCGGATAATACAGTTTGATAATCATCAGTTTTGAACACCTTTTCCTCCACCAGCGAGCGTGTCAACGAGGCTAACAATGATGCTTTATTCTGAACGGCTTGAGGTTGTTTAGATGTGATAAAAGAAAAGGGAAAATCCAGCGATGCCATGCGCTGTTTTAAAATGTCATTACCTTTACTGTCGCTCGATGAAAACAATAACGGACACGCATATTCGTGAATAAAGTCTGTCAGCACTAATAAGGCCAACTCAGCATCAGCGCCTGTAATAATGAGCTGACACAATTGATAAGGTTTACTGGCAAGGGTTGATACCCGAAGTGGCTTTGTTACTGACTCTGAGCGTAATAGCTGCAAGTTAAACACTTGGACATCAGAGGAAAAAAAACCAGCGAGCTTTTTCAATTTATCTAACTGAAAAAGAGTTAAGCCCGTTTCCCCACAATAGAAAGTAAGACGTCTTTCTAACATCTCTATACCCTGCTATCGGGAAATTAATTGCTGGCAGCGTTTAAGTACCGCTTCTGGATCAATCAACACTTCTTCAATGGTCACACAGTGGATCTTACTGCCTGTAAAGCGGCTACGTTGCTCCACTTCAATATCTGAAGCAATCAAAGTTAAATCCGCTTTGGCAATGTCTTGCATAGTTAACTGATCTTCGATGCCCATTGCGCCTTGGGTTTCAACTTGGATCTGAATCCCCATTTTATGCGCTGTTTTATTTAGTGCATCTGCTGCCATATAAGTATGAGCGATCCCCGTTGGACAAGCCGTTACTGCTACAATTTTCATGCTACTTCCTTATCGCGCATCGAATCACGTACAAACAAAAACGCCCTTTCAGCTATTCACTCTTATTGAGAGCGTATAAGAAACTAAAGGGCGCTATTTTCATTTAAAAAGTCTTAATCTTCTTTCTTAGATTTCCACTTCTTAATACCCGTACTTTTACCGCCAAAGCTTGGTTTTGAATCACGACCTGTATTACGTGAAGGGCGAGAATCTTGACGACGATTGTCATTACGACCTTGACCATTACGCTCATTGCCGTTGCGATCTTGGCTATTACGTTGACCACGTTGTTGACGACCTTCACCACCCTCTTCGTTACGACGGTTTTGACGCTGACCACCCGGGCGGCGAGTAAATTCACCAGTACCACTGTAGGTTTTAAATTTCTTTTCTTGTGCGCGTTTTTCGTTACGTGCTTCTTGTTGGCGATGATCATACAGCTTTGCATCGGTAGCTTTTTCAATCTTACGACCTTCACCATCAACTTTTGATGCTTCTTCCGTACCGCTTGATTGAGAAATTAAACGATGAATTTCCGCAATTTCATCATCAGTTAAGTAACGCCACTTGCCGTTTGGTAGACCATCAATCGTGATGTTCATGATACGCACACGGCGAAGCTTGTAAACTTCATAACCCAGCGCTTCACACATACGACGGATCTGACGGTTCAAACCTTGCGTCAGTACAATACGGAAAGAAAAGTTCGTTTCTTTGGTTACCTTACAAGGCAGAGTAACTGTATCTAAGATCTCAACACCTGATGCCATTTTCTCTAAGAACTCAGGAGTGATCACTTTATCAACACGTACAACGTATTCTTTTTCATGAGAGTTACCTGCACGTAAGATCTTATTAACGATATCACCATCGTTAGTTAAGAAAATCAGACCATCAGAAGGCTTATCTAAACGACCAATCGGGAAAATACGCTTACGGTGACCAATAAAATCAACGATATTACCTTCGATATGACGCTCAGTAGTACAGGTGATCCCTGTTGGCTTATTTAGCGCAATGTAAATTGGACGCTCTTTGCTACGCAATGGCTTATCATCAATAAGCACATCATCGCGGTCTGTTACACGTACGCCCATCTCTGGCTTTTTACCATTAATAGTGACGCGTCCCTGATCAATCAGCTTGTCCGCCTCACGGCGTGAGCAATAGCCTGTATCACTAATGAATTTATTTAGTCGAACCCCTTGTGGGCTCTGCTCTTGCGTTGGATTCTGTGACATGGTTTTCTTCTATAAAGGGCTTTAGGACGATCAGGGTAATAAACTTCCTTATGGCAGTTTAATTACTCGATTGTTATCTAGGCTGAAGTTTAACTGATTGCTCAGTAAAGAGGTAGTCGCAGTACCTTGCAAGCCATAAAAAGACCAACGAAAAACCAAAAGAAAAGGCGATAAGTTTCCCTACCGCCTTTAGTCTTTCAAGTTTGTGTTTGTGGTTTAATGATCTTGCTTAGGCAGATCACCGTGACTCATACGACCGATATAATCATGCTGCAGCTCTTTTTCTAATAAGCTTTCAACATAACCCGGTGATTTGGTATTACCCGCCATTAAACGATACATAGCCGGAATCACAAACAAGGTCACCAAGGTCGCGAACGCCATACCAAAAAACACCACAGTACCTACAGAAATACGACTTTCTGCGCCAGCACCGGTTGAGATGATCAACGGAATAGCACCAAACAAGGTGGTAAATGCCGTCATCAGAATTGGGCGTAAACGTCGAACAGATGCATCAACGATCGCTTGTTCAAACTCAACGCCTTTGTCACGCAATTGGTTAGCAAATTCGACGATCAAAATACCGTTCTTGGTTACCATACCAATCAACATGATCATACCAATCTGGCTGTAAATATTGAGCCCTTGACCCATTAACCACAAACCAGCCAAGCCACCAAAGATCCCCATTGGAACCGTTAGCATCACTACCAATGGATTCACAAAGCTTTCAAACTGTGCCGCCAATACCAAGTAAGCCACCAGCAATGCCAAACCAAACACCAAGGCAATGCTGCTTTGGTTTTCTCTGAAATCTTTCGACTCACAAGCATAGTTAATCGTGATATCTGATGGCAGTTTTTCAATCGCTTGTTGATCTAAGAAATCTAACGCTTCACCTAAGGTATAACCTGCCGACAAATTTGCTTTTAAAGTGATCGATTTCTGCTTTTGGTTATGACTCAGTTTTTGCGCTGAAGCCACTTCATCAATCGAAGCCACGGTATCTAACGTAACTAGCTGACCATTTTTCGCCCTTAGATAAATCTGGCTTAAATCGGCTGAGCTATTAAAGCGATTTTCGTCACCACGTAGGTAAACATCATATTCTTCACCACGTTCAACAAAGGTAGTTTCACTACGACCGCCCAGCATCACTTCCAGCGTTTCTGCAATATCTGAAACAGGAATCCCTAAATCTGCTGCTCGTTGGCGATCAATATTCACCATGAGCTCTGGTGTGGTTTCGGCATAATCGAGATCCACACCTTCCATCATTGGGCTATCTTCTGCAATGTGTTTAAGCTCCGATGCCCATTTATAAAGCTCTTGGTAATCAGAACCACCTAACACAAATTGCACCGCTTCCGATGAACCGCCTCTAAAGCCCGGCATAATTGGAATTACACGTACATCAGGAATACCCGTTAATGCCTTGCTTACCATCCCCAATGCTTGTTGTGCCGACACAGAGCGATCTTGCCAATCTTCTAACTGCATGATCACAAAGCCAGTTTGATCGCCAGCACGACCACCAAACGCAGGAGATTGAATACTGACAGATTTCAGTACACCTTTACCTAGCATTGGCAACAAACGGCTTTCCACTTCATCCATATTGCCGATCATACGGTTATAACTGGTGCCTTCTGCGCCTTTCACAAAAGCAAATAACACCCCGCGATCTTCTTGTGGCGCCAATTGGGCTGGGATTACTTTCATTAAACCAACACTTGCGCCAATGCACGCCAAGACAACAACAGGTGCGATAAAACGTTGTTTAACAGCAACGGTGACGCCTCGACGATAAACATTCTCTAGCTTATCAAACTGGCGGTTCACCCAAAGGTTAAAACGCGTCGGTTTTACATTGGCTTTTAGGATCTTACTGCCCATCACTGGCGTTAACGTTAACGCAATCAATGATGAGAAAATCACTGCCATCGCAAGTAGTACAGAGAACTCAGTAAATAAACGCCCTACCATGCCTTCCATAAAGGAGATCGGCAAGAATACCATCACCAATACCGCAGTCGTTGCAATCACCGCAAAGCCAACTTCACGAGTCCCTTTGTAGGCTGCAAGCAAAGGAGATTCACCACGCTGCATGTGATGGAAAATATTCTCTACTACCACAATGGCATCATCGACCACCAAACCAATCGCCAAAATCAGCGCCATTAACGTCAATAGGTTGATTGAAAAGCCAAAGAAATATGCGGTAATAAAAGCGGATATTAACGATACTGGAACCGTAACCGCAGGAATTAAGGTCGCACGGGCTTGCCCAATAAAGACATACAGCACCAAAATAACCAAGGCACCAGTCACTAATAAAGTGCTGTACACTTCGCTAATTGAGCGTTCAATAAACACCGTTGCATCGTAATCCACAGTTAGAGAGGTACCCGCAGGCAAGAACTTCTGCATTCTCGCAACTTCAGCACGAACATCGTTTGCCACCTCTAAGGGATTAGCATCCGACATGGTGACAATGCCTAAACTCAGGTTAACAACACCGTTACTCTTAAAGGTTGAGTTTTCATTCTCCGCACCAACGGCAACATCAGCGACATCTTTTAAGTAGATCGGTGTGCCATTTTCTGTTGTGCGTACAACCAAGTATTTAAAATCGTTAGCATCACGGTATAAACGCGCAGTCCTAACTGCCATCACGGTTTGATCGTTACGTACTTCACCGCCTGGTAATTCAACGTTTTCATCACGCAGCGCATCAATAATGTCTTTGGTGGTAACGCCTCGACCCACCATTAATTCAGGTTTGAGCTTAACGTACATCACCTTATAAAGGCCGCCACTCAAGCTCACCGAACTGACGCCGTTGATCAAACTAAAGCGATCTTCAAGCACACGTTGGGCGTAATCCGTTAGCTGAGTACGATCCATTTCAGACGAAGACAGATTGATATAAACCGCAGGCTCACCCGAGCCGTTATCTTTCGATACCACAGGATCGTTAGCATCATCAGGTAAACGACGCTGAGCACGAGCGACCGCATCACGGACATCACTAACACCTTCGGTCAGATCCCAATCCATCGAAAATTCAATCGAGATCCGAGACATACCATTGCGTGTGATTGAGGTGATATTGTCGATCCCGCTGATCCCCGATAATTCATCTTCAATCGGGTTCGTCACTTGGCTTTCCATTACCGTCGCAGAGGTACCTGGATAGGTGGTCATCACCGTCACCACAGGGCTTTCTACATCTGGCATTTCACGAATAGCCAATTTGGAGAAAGACACTACACCAAACACACAAAGTAATAAGCTCAGTACAATCGCAACAACCGGGCGTTTTACCGAAACATCAGATAACCACATCAGCTATCCACTCCCTGTTGTGCGCTTTGCTTTGGCGTAATATCAGAAACTTTAATGCCATCACGCATATTCACTAAGCCTTGCACCACAATGCGATCGCCAATATCGGCACCTTTGTTGATCACTACGGCATTATCAATACGAGCACCTAATTGAACCTCGGTACGGTGTACCTTCTCTTTATCATCAACAAGGTAGATAAAACGCTTAGTACCTGAGTATTCAATCGCTTGAACAGGGATCACCGCTTGAGGACGAGGAATAAAACCAATATCAGCCGCCAGTAACATACCCGGCTTTAACGCATTATCTTTATTATCAAACACCACACGGACTTTGATATTTAAAGAATCAGTTTGAACCCGAGAATCAATCGCTTGTACTTCACCATTAAACACGCGATCAGGCCATGCTTGACTGGTTGCGGTCACTTTCATACCTACCGCAAGGTGAGATAAATATTGCTCTGGCACCTGAATATCTAATTTCATCGAAGACAGATCGTCAAATGTCAGTAGTTCTGCACCTTCAGCTACTCGATGACCCTGACTAAAATCGAATAAACCTACCGTGCCGTTAAAAGGGGCTTTAATAACATGATCGTTTAATTCAGCACGGGCTGCTTTCAAGCGGGCTTGAGCAATATTGACACTCGCGGTTTGCGCATCGATTTCAGTTTGCGTGATCGCACCACGTTTAACTAAGCGCTTAAATTCATTTAATTTACGTTGTTCGTCATTGAAATAGGCTAGAGCTTCATCGTAAGCCGCTTTGGCTTTTTCATTATCAAGTTGGATCAGCGCAGCTCCTTTCTCAACCAGCTGATTTGGCTCTACATTAATTTTTGTAATTTGTGCTGATGCTTCCGCTGCAATGTTGACAGAGTGCTCCGCTTGTAATTTACCGGTTAAAGAAAGAGATTGAGCGATACTCACAGAAGATACCGTTCCCGTCGTTACACTAACGACACGACTCGAACGCGCTCCTTTACTTTCTTGCGCTGCATGAGACGTTCCCTGAAAGTAGAAGTAACCACCAGATAACACTGCAGCAACCACGACTGCCACGACCATTTTTTTCATTGTCAAAACACCGTAAAAAATCCTGCCGCAATAATATCTGAATCTTGCTTTTAACAACGTCAAGAAATGTAAATTTAAGCAAGAATTCGTAATATGATGAAAATTCAGCCAAACACACAATATTTATAAGAAAAGTCTTTACAGGATCGGAATGTTTGCTATTATGCGCCCCGCACTTGTGGTGGGGTTCCCGAGTGACTAAAGGGAGCAGATTGTAAATCTGCTAGCACTGCCTTCGAAGGTTCGAATCCTTCCCCCACCACCATCTATTTCGAGAAGCTGTCGCCACTGACATCTTTTCTGGCGAAAGCCAAACAATAGCAATACCCCGTGGTGGGGTTCCCGAGTGGCCAAAGGGAGCAGATTGTAAATCTGCTGACACTGCCTTCGAAGGTTCGAATCCTTCCCCCACCACCATCTATTTTGAAAAGCTGTCGCCACTGACATCTTTTCTGGCGAAAGCCAAACAATGAGCAATACCCTGTGGTGGGGTTCCCGAGTGGCCAAAGGGAGCAGATTGTAAATCTGCGAGCACTGCCTTCGAAGGTTCGAATCCTTCCCCCACCACCATCTATTTTGAAAAGCTGTCGCCACTGACATCTTTTCTGGCGAAAGCCAAACAATGAGCAATACCCTGTGGTGGGGTTCCCGAGTGGTCAAAGGGAGCAGATTGTAAATCTGCCAGCACTGCCTTCGAAGGTTCGAATCCTTCCCCCACCACCATTTATTTTGAAAAGCTGTCGCCACTGACATCTTTTCTGGCGAAAGCCAAACAATAAGCAACACCCCGTGGTGGGGTTCCCGAGTGACTAAAGGGAGCAGATTGTAAATCTGCCAGCACTGCCTTCGAAGGTTCGAATCCTTCCCCCACCACCATCATTCAAACCAGTAGCCTCGGCTGCTGGTTTTTTATATCTAATATTTATCCCGCTCACCTTATCCATAAAAATCCTTCAAAAATTAATAGCAAAATAATTGCTATAATCGTGTTATGCCGTTACTTTTGTTTATTGTTATCAATAAGCACAATAAGTCATATTGATTACAATAAATTCAGTAATAACAACACTATGGATAGGTTATGGCTTTGAGTTTCACGGAAATAGAGCAGGATAAGTGGAACAACATAAAAGTGCTCATCGTTGATGATCAACTTTCGTGTGCGCAATTAGTTAAAAGTGTTTTAGAAAAAACAGCGATTAAATCCATTGATATCGCCACTTGCTACCAACAAGCCATTCAACTGTGTCAGAATCATCGTTACGATATTGTTTTATTTGATTTTCACCTAAATCAAAACATCAATGGTGGTGAACTGCTCACCTTGCTGCGTAAGAAAAATATCATTACCTCAAATTGCGGTGTGATTTTTTTCTCTGGCGATCGCTCACCCGAGGTTATTTCAACCACAATGGGCATTGATCCTGATTGCTTCCTTACGAAACCCATTAATGTCGGCACGCTAAAGCAGAGAATTAGAAACGTTTATCACGTTTGCTTACAAAGAAAGCCTATTTATGACGCCTTAGATCAAAACAATACAGAGCAAGCGATCCAACTTTGCCGCCAATTATTACGAGAGCAAGGTCATAACCTTCATATTGAGATTCTGTTACTTGAACTTTTAATGGAACAGAAACAATGGCAACAAGCAGAACAATTACTCACGCTTTTTAAGCAACGATCTCAACACCACAAGCTTGCTTTAATCGAAGCTCAACTCGCAGCCAAACAAGGTGGTATCAAAGAAGCAGTAAGACAGCTGCAATTGTTGATCAAGCAAGTACCTTTATGTGTCAACGCCTATGATGAATTAGCGCGTCTCTATCAACAAAATAAGCAATTTGAAAGCGCGTTAAGTATTGCCCAGCAAGGACTTATGCTTACGCCAACGATCCCACATCGTGCCTTACTCGTTGCCCAGCTTGCTGCTGATATGAACGAAATAGAGATCTTTCTACAAGCTGGAAAGACACTCTCAACCCATCTTCCAATCATTGATAATCTGTGGTTAATACACTTTGCTGAATACACCGCTATTTTTGAGCAAATCTACACGAACCAACTATCAACTCAGCATAGCTATCGACTACAAAATGAAATCAAACAGATCCATCAATTTGCTACGCAGCGATTACAGGAAACACAACGTTATCTGCTCGATGCTTTCGCTAATGTGGTGATGGCTAGAATTAACTATACCGAACAACAAATCACCAAAGCGAAAAGACGCCTATTTCAAGGGCTTAAACCTTTTTTTGGTGTGATGCATCAAGCACCGTCCATTGTCATGATAGATGCACTACCTATGCTGATCAGCTTTGGTGAAACACGCTTAATTGGGGAAATATACCAAGTCCTTATGACTCGTTCAGAGCTTGATGGTCATAGTCAATATCGCTTAAGTCAGCTAAAAGAAAAACAGCTGATCATTGAAAATATTCGACTACTGGTCAGTCACTTAGAAACGGCGAAGATCAATCTATCTGACGATCCCAAAAGAGCTGGCGCATTATATAAGACCATTTTGCATGACTATCCACAGTGTAGTGAGGCCATACTCGGTTACTGTGATAGCTTGATCAATCAACAAGATTATCAAAATCCAGAGCTATTAGAGTACACCAAGCAATTAACAACACTTCCATTGCCAAGCCCTCTTGCGCCTTGGAAAAAGGAAATCATAGAAAAGCAAACATCAATACAACCAATGGTGATCAACCATTTAGCTACAAATATACAAAAAGCCTAACGTGAAACACGCTAGGCTCTCATTTTTATACTCGATTTTACGCTATTCGCTTGTAAATAAAGAGAAACTAGCGAATGAAACGGTTATAGATAAATAGCAGTACTAGTGCACCTACTGTAGCAACAACGATTGTGCCAACAAAACCTGATGCACCAATACCCAGTAGAGAACCAAGGAAACCACCAGCGAAAGAACCCGCAATACCTAAACCACATGTAGCAAGCCAACCGCCACCATCATTTCCAGGCATCAACCATTTAGCTAGCGCACCAGCGATAAGACCAACAATAATCCAAGTGATTATAGACATTACATTCTCCTTAGTATCTAACAGTAATAACACTATTACTGCGTAATCTTCATCCGAATACTATTTAAAACAATATGTTGTAGTATTTCGCACTCATCCAGCATAGACCTGATAAGAGACCCAATACAACTAAAGCTTGTATTTTTTATCTCTTTTTATCATTACCTATTTTTTAAGCCTGAGATAGCAGCTTAACTAAAAACTAATATATTGATTTTTAATCATTAAATGTCAGCTAAGAGCAAAAAATTAATTCTCTTATTAATAAATAAAACGATGGTTTATTTATTTGACACAGCAAATACCCTTCAATATGTGAATGGGTTATGAATAATTATTTCTTAATTCCTCGCAAATCATTCCGTTATTCATTTGTTCTTAACATTGCCTAAATATTAGTGATAGAGATCACAAATCTACTATCATCAGCGCTCTATCATGCGCGCATAATTTGTATGACATAAAGGCCGATCATGAACAGATTCGAAGGAAAAGTGGTGATTATCACAGGTGCTGGTAACGGTATGGGTAAGGCGGCAGCACATCGTTTTGCTTCCGAAGGTGCCATTGTTGTTTTAGCAGATCTTTACCAAGACGCATTAGATAAAGTACAGAGTGAGCTTATCGCAGAAAAAACACTGTGCGTAAAAACTGACGTATCTAATGAAGAAGAGGTTAAGAACCTTATCGAACAAACCATTAAGATCTTCCATAAGATTGATATCTTAATCAACAATGCAGGTGTACATATCCCAGGTACGATTTTAGACGGCAGCATTCAAGACTGGGAGAAAATCTCTAGTGTGAATATCAATGGTGCGATTTACTGCTCTAAACATGCCTTGCCTCATCTTATTGAAAGCAAAGGCTGTATTGTTAACAACGCCTCTGTTTCAGGCTTAGGTGCTGACTGGGGAGCTGCATATTACTGCGTATCTAAAGGCGCAATTGTAAACCTTACTCGTGTTCTAGCACTGGATTTTGGCCTACAAGGTGTGCGTGTAAACTCTGTATGCCCAAGCTTAGTGAAAACTAACATGACCAATGGCTGACCAGAAGATATTCGTAATAAGTTTAACGAACGTATTCCATTAGGTCGTGCCGCAGAGCCTGAAGAAGTTGCAGCCGTAATGAGCTTCCTAGCAAGTAGTGATGCAAGCTTTGTTAATGGTGTAAACCTACCTGTTGACGGTGGTGTTACTGCATCTGACGGTCAACCTAAAATCGTTGCTTAACTAATTAGCTATAAATAACTTATACCTACCGAAGGCGGCTCTTTATCTTTCTCGTCGCCTTCTTTTCTCTAATATTCTTTGCTTAATATCGATTAACCTCATCGTTTATTTAAAATAAATAGGCTCTGTTACGGCTTAACATCTATGTTAGTATCTTGGCTTATCCGTAATTTAAAACTGACATAAATCGGAATAAATGATGAAAGTTATCTCCTTCAACATCAATGGGCTACGTGCTCGCCTTCACCAATTACAAGCCTTAATTGAAAAACATCAACCAGACGTCATTGGTCTCCAAGAAATTAAAGTTCATGATGAAGCATTCCCATTAGCGGATGTTGAAGCGATGGGCTACAAAGTTTACTTCCACGGTCAAAAAGCCCACTACGGCGTAGCTATGTTATGTAAACAAGAGCCAATCAGTGTACAAAAAGGCTTTCCGACCGATGATGAAGATGCCCAACGTCGTATGATCATGGCAACTTTCAAGCAAGAAAACGGCAAGGATCTCACTGTGATGAATGGCTACTTCCCACAAGGGGATAACGTAAGCCATGAAACAAAATTCCCTGCGAAAGAAAAATTCTACGCGGATCTGATGAACTACTTAAATACTGCCCACACTAACGATGAAGAGTTAATTGTGATGGGTGATATTAATATCAGTCCTATCGATTTAGATATCGGTATTGGCCCAGCTAACGCAAAACGCTGGCTAAAAACAGGCAAATGTTCATTCCAACCGATTGAACGTGAGTGGTTACAAACCCTATTAGATTGGGGCTTTATTGATACTTTCCGTCAACTACACCCAAGCGTCGACGATAAGTTCTCATGGTTCGATTACCGCTCTAAAGGTTTTGTTGATAACCGTGGTCTGCGTATTGACGTGATCCTTGCGACACCATCTCTGGCTGAGCGCTGTGTAGAATCCGATATCGACTATGAATTACGTGGTATCGAAAAACCATCGGATCACGCGCCGATCTGGTCAACATTCAAATAAAAATAAAGGTGAGTATTTACTCACCTTTTTACTACCTATTTCACTTCACTCTAAGGGACTACCTATGAAGTTATTCGTTTTTGACCATTGCCCTTTCTGCGTCAAAGCCATGATGATCACAGGCTTGAAAAAAGCCAATATTGAATTGGTTTATCTACAAAACCACGATATTGATGCACGTATCGAGAAAGTGGGTGCTAACATGGTGCCAATCCTCCAAAAGCCGGACGGTAGCTATATGGCTGAAAGCCTTGATATCGTCAAATACATCGACAATAGCGATGCGAACCCAGTACTGACGCCTGAGGTTCATCAACAAGAATTAGTAGAATGGGCAGAAGCGGCTCGCCATTGTGTGCCTTATTTACTCTACCCTCGCTGGCTGAAAATTGACTTACCAGAGTTTCAAGTGGAAGAAGCTAAAACGTGGTTCCATGATAAAAAAGCGCCAATGCTGTCAGTCAGCTTTGAACAAGCGTTTGCAGATTCTGCGCACTACATTGAACTTGCTAATAACGCACTGCAAACATTGGAATGGTTAACATTGCCATCAGAACGTAATAATCAGCTAAGCTATGATGATATTCATCTATTCCCGATGCTACGTAATCTCACGGTCGCAAAAGGCGTTCAATACCCAGCTCGTGTTCGCCAGTACATTAATGAAGTATCTGCACTCACATCCGTTCATCTGTATGATGATGTGGCGGTGTAAACACATTACCAATAACAGAGAAGCCCAGCCTTGAAACTTAAACTCTGGGCTTTTTGTCTTCCTCCCCCAAGTAATGACGAAGATAGACTAATCTGTTATTTCAGTCAGTGGCTGTAAATGACGTAAGTATCGTGCTTCCAGCTTCTTAAAGCCCCAGATAATGGCAAACGTCAGTACCATGTAACATAAACCAGCAAACAAGAAGGATTCAAACGGTGCGTAGTAACGTGAGTTCACTATTCGTGCAGCACCGGTTAAATCCACAATAGTAACAATCCCCGCCACCGCTGAGCCGTGTACCATGAAGATCACTTCGTTGCTGTAAGTCGGTAACGCTCGGCGTAACGCACTTGGCAAAATAATACGGCGGAAAGCTTGAAGTTGGCTCATGCCATAGGCTTTGGCCGCTTCTATTTCTCCTTGTGGCATACTGTTAATTGAACCGCGAATAATTTCAGCAGTGTATGCCGCGGTATTTAAAATGAAAGCCACTAACGCACAGAACCATGCTTCTTGCCACAATGTGCCTTGCACTTCGATAACTTGGCTTAAACCGTAATAAATCAAGTAAAGCTGGATCAACAGTGGTGTACCACGGAAGAAGTAAATATATGCCCAAGCCAGAAACGCGATAAATTTGTTGTCGCTATTGCGCATTACGCCAATCGGAATAGCACACACAAGTCCAATCAATAACGATACTGCGACCATCCAAACTGTGGTGTAAAAACCTTCGAGGTAGATCTGCCAGCTTTCAGTAAAAATCGTAAAGTCCATATCACTACCTCGTCGGAATACTGTATTTACGCTCAGCCCAATTAAGTGCCAAGGTCGATATCGAGGTAAAAATTAAGAACACAATCGCAACGGTAAAATAGAAGGTAAAAGGTTTTTGCGTTGTGCCTGCGGCTAATGCGCCTTTGCGCACCATGTCATCAAGACCAATGATCGAGACCAAGGCGGTAGTTTTCAGCAATACCAACCAATTATTACCAAAGCCCGGTAAAGCATGGCGGATCATCTGTGGTAATAAAATACGACGAAACGAAAGAAAACCGCTCATCCCATATGCTTTGCCCGCTTCAAGCTCGCCTTTATCTACCGCTAAAATCGCGCCACGGAACGTTTCTGCCATGTAGGCACCAAAGATAAAGCCTATGGTTAAGACACCCGCAACAAACGGACTGATCTCAATATAATCGGGTAAATAACTCGTCCATTCATGGTTTGGATCAGACTGAGTGAAATGGTTATTCAGCCATTCATTAATGTTATATAAGCTGTCATTAAGTAGCATTTGACCGCCGAAGAAGATCAGCATCATCAAGACAAGATCGGGAATACCACGGATCACCGTCGTATAAAGTGTGGCAATCGCACGCGCCCAGCGATAAGGCGACAACTTGGCTAATGCACCTAACATCCCCAAGGTGGCAGCAAGCAATAGTGACAACAGTGCAACTTGAATTGTTATCCATGCGCCTTGGGCTAGAGACCATCCATATCCATATAAATCGAACAACGGCATACTCCTTCATTGTTCAAAATAACGAGCACGTACCATCACCTATAAAGTGTTAGCAACAGCACATGCTCTTATTCAGCTACGAGTTACTGACCGTAAACGTCATAGTTGAAGTACTTCTCTGCAATTTTTTGGTACTGACCATTTTCACGTAACGCTAGGATCGCTTCGTCTAACTTTTTGGTCAGATCTTTATCTTGCTTACGTACTGCAATACCAAAGCCTTCACCAAACCATTTAGGATCTGTCAGTGATGGACCAATAAATTCAAAGCCTTCACCGCCGTCTTTATTTAGCAACCCTTCTTCCAATGCTGATGCATCACCTAGCACGCTAACAATACGACCAGCTTTTAAATCAAGGTAGGCATCATCAAATGAGCCATAACGTACAATTTCAACTGAATCACCAAAGTTATCAGTTAAGTATTTATCGTGGGTCGTTGCACGTTGAACACCAATTTTCACCCCTTTTAAACCTTCTTTAGTAAAGTCTAAATCTGTGCCTTTCTTTGCCACAAACTTATTTGGGATCAGCGCATACTTGCCTGTGAAATCAATTTTCTTCTTACGTTCTTCGGTGATAGACATTGCAGCGATGATCGCATCATATTTACGAGCGAGAAGCGATGGAATAATACCGTCCCAATCTTGAGCTACGATCTTACATTTCACCTGCATTTGCGCACAAAGTGCGTTTGCCATATCAACATCAAAGCCTTTTAGTTCGCCGTTTGGCTCAGTCCAGCTAAATGGAGGATAAGCACCTTCAATACCAAAGCGCACTTCTTTCCACTCTTTAGCTTGTACTGATGATGCGCCCATCGCAGAGATCAATGCTGCGGCTAAAATCCATTTTTTCATATCGCTTCTCCTGTTTATATTCAGTGATCAGAGCTATCTCGCCATGACCATCACGCTTAAAAGCGCAGTTATCTATAAGCAGAGTGACAAACACCCTACGCCTTAATCGATAACTCTAAGTTTAGTAAATAGACGAAATAAATTGCTGCAATCTTTCAGATTCTGGATTAGTAAATAGTTTATCGGGGTGACCTTGCTCTTCTACTAATCCTTGATGGAGGAACATCACTTGATTTGACACATCACGAGCAAACGCCATTTCGTGAGTTACCACCAACATGGTACGCCCTTCTAGTGCCAGATCTTGCATAACACCCAGCACTTCACCGACAAGCTCTGGATCTAATGCTGAGGTAGGTTCATCAAACAGCATTACTTCCGGATCAACCGCAAGCGCACGCGCAATAGCAGCGCGTTGCTGCTGACCACCAGATAAATGGGCTGGGTAATAATAACGACGTTCAAATAAGCCAACTTTTTGTAATAAGGCTTCGGCTTTTTCAACCGCTTCTGCTTTCGGTACGCCTAGAACATGCACAGGTGCTTCAATCACATTTTGTAGCACTGTCATGTGCGACCACAGATTAAAGCCTTGAAATACCATGGCTAAGCGGGAACGAATACGTTGCACTTGTTTCTCGTCAACAGGAAGGAATTCACCACGGCTATTATGATGCATTTTTATCAATTCACCGTTAACCCAGATATCGCCTTGCGTTGGGGTCTCTAATAAGTTGATACAGCGTAGAAATGTGCTCTTTCCTGAGCCTGATGAGCCAATAATCGACACTACATCACCACGGTGAGCAGTAAGAGAAATGCCTTTTAGCACTTCATTGTCACCAAAAGATTTATGCAGGTCGTTGACTGCTAGCGCCACGTCATCCTTCATGTGCGCAAACTCCCGTCTTATAGAAATTGTCACTGACTCGAATAGCTATTCTTTAACAGAGCATGACATTTCATTAAAAATCATCTTTTTTGAAAGTATCACCTGAAAATACTTTTTGCAACATTCCATTAACCTAACTGAAATAACAAATACAGCACCAAATATCGCCTATTTACGCAGTTTTGAAGCATAAAAAATCACAACAATTTAGTAGGAGGGTTTTATCTTTACATTTTTGATGAAGTGAATGTTCAGTCATTCCACGCA
This sequence comes from Photobacterium leiognathi, assembly GCF_030685535.1. Lineage (NCBI taxonomy): Bacteria > Pseudomonadati > Pseudomonadota > Gammaproteobacteria > Vibrionales > Vibrionaceae > Photobacterium > Photobacterium leiognathi. Next base: position 2,483,419 of record NZ_CP131601.1, read on the forward strand.
GAGCAAAAAACCAACCGTTACTTTTTAAGCAGAATTTAATTTTACGCTTAATTTCCTGACGCGAAATTGATGAAAATGCAGCAAACGTGATCGTAGAATAAAGCTATAAATATGCATGGGCATAAAAATTAGCTTTATTGCCTTACTCTGCTATGTTTTTCTCAATAATAAAAATGACTCAAAAATGCATAGTTTTGAATCTGAGACTGTTAGTTAAATATCACGACTTTTTTGATTTTTAACAAAAACGACAAGTAAAAATTACAATAAAACGCGTTATTCACATTTTTAAGTAACAATTAAAATTTTTTTTAGTTTCATAGCCATTTTTAGCGGTCAATATACGCTAAAAAAAACAACAAAAAACACTAAATCATTGTTTTTTAATGGTTATTTATTTTAACTACAAAGCAAAATAATAACTGTAAGAAAATTACATTAAAATTTTTTTTAGTTTTATCAAAAAAATTATATTGTTATTTTTCAATAAGTTAAAAAGTTTAACTATGTCATAATTTGACTGATTTTGTTATAAATTTTCACCGCAATGATCTAGGTCAAATTTGTGTTTCATCAGTTTTGGTATTATCAACTCAGCGAATTTAATCTCACTTTCACTCACACAAAGAGCACCTGAGAAAATGGAAAACAATCCTTTCGACTCATTGATGCCACCAGCAATGGCACATAAAGCTGAAGAAGTTGGCGTATACAAAGCAACAAAGCACCCGCTACAATCTTTCTTCTTAGCGATCACCGCTGGTGTATTTATCTCTATCGCGTTCGTGTTCTACACAACCGTAACAACAGGTGCGGGTACTATGCCTTGGGGCATGGCAAAATTTGTAGGCGCATTAGCGTTTAGTCTTGGCTTAATCTTAGTAGTTATTTGCGGCGGCGAGCTTTTTACCTCTTCTGTTCTCACCACTGTTGCTCGCGCAAGTAATCGTATTACTACTGGTCAATTATTGCGTAACTGGGTTGTTGTCTATATTGGTAACTTCATCGGTGCATCATTCTTTGTAGTATGTATTTGGATTGCAAAACAACACCTTGGCGATAATGGCCAATGGGGTATTACGGCAATGAAAATCGCTCAGCACAAACTGCACCATACTTTCGGTCAAGCAGTTGTACTGGGTATGCTATGTAACTTAATGGTATGTTTAGCAACATGGATGACATTCTCTTGCCGTAGTGCAACAGATAAAATCATGGTAATGCTACTACCTGTTGCGATGTTCGTTGCATGTGGTTTTGAGCACAGCATTGCAAACATGTTTATGATCCCTATGGGTATCGTAATCCACAACTTTGCATCGCCAGAATTTTGGGCTATGACGGGTGTTAACCCTTCACAGTTCGCAGATTTAACTGTAAATCATTTTGTTATGAACAACTTAATTCCAGTCACTATTGGTAACATCATTGGTGGTGGTTTCTTAGTTGGTCTAACGTACTGGGTTATTCATCGTCGCCCTGAACTTAAAGGCAATAGCCATCACTAAGTTCAAACGTCGATAACACTTATTTTTTTCTACTGAATAGTAATAGGTAGGTATACAATGGCAGAGCAATTTACTGCATGGGAAGGCTTCACCGCTGGTGATTGGCAGAACGAAGTAAACGTTCGTGACTTTATCCAAAAGAACTACACTCCTTACGAGGGTGACGGCTCTTTCCTAGAAACAGAAGCAACTCCAGCTACAGCGAAACTATGGGACGCTGTAATGGAAGGTATCAAGCAGGAAAACGCAACTCACGCACCTGTTGATTTCGATACTGACGTTGTATCTACTATCACTGCACACGATGCAGGTTACATCGAAAAAGAACTTGAAACTATCGTAGGTCTTCAAACTGACGCGCCTCTTAAGCGTGCTTTGATCCCTAACGGTGGTATCCGTATGATCGAAGGTTCTTGTAAAGTATACGGTCGTGAACTAGACCCAACTATCAAGAAAATCTACTCAGAGCTTCGTAAGACTCACAACCAAGGCGTTTTCGATATCTACACTAAAGATATCCTTAACTGTCGTAAGTCTGGCGTTCTAACTGGTCTTCCAGATGCTTACGGCCGTGGTCGTATCATCGGTGACTACCGTCGCGTAGCGCTATACGGTATTGATTACCTAATGAAAGACAAGCTAGCTCAATTCAACTCTCTACAAGAGCGTTTTGAGAAAGGCGAAGATCTACAGATGACTATGCAACTTCGTGAAGAAATTTGCGAACAGCACCGTGCTCTAGGTCAAATCAAAGAGATGGCTGCTAAATATGGTTGTGATATCTCTGGTCCTGCAACAACTGCACAAGAAGCAATTCAGTGGACTTACTTCGGCTACCTAGCTGCTGTTAAGTCTCAAAACGGTGCTGCAATGTCTCTAGGTCGTACTTCGACTTTCCTAGACATCTTCGTTGAGCGTGATATCGCTGCTGGTAAGATCACTGAAGCTCAAGCTCAAGAAATGATCGACCACTTCGTAATGAAGCTACGTATGGTTCGTTTCCTACGTACTCCTGAGTACGATGAGCTATTCTCTGGCGACCCAATCTGGGCAACAGAATCAATGGGTGGTATGGGTCTTGACGGTCGTACACTAGTTACACGTACTAACTTCCGTTTCCTAAACAGCCTATACACTATGGGTCCTTCTCCAGAGCCAAACATCACTGTTCTTTGGTCTGAGCAACTACCTGTAGGCTTCAAGAAGTTCTGTGCGAAGGTATCTATCGATACTTCTTCTATCCAGTACGAAAACGACGACCTAATGCGTCCAGACATGAACTCTGACGACTACGCAATCGCATGTTGTGTATCGCCAATGGTTGTTGGTAAGCAAATGCAGTTCTTCGGTGCTCGTGCTAACCTTGCTAAGACTATGCTTTACGCAATCAACGGTGGTGTTGATGAGAAGCTTAAGATGCAAGTTGGTCCTAAGACTGATCCAGTAACTGCTGAAGTTCTTGACTACACAGACGTGATGGATCGCCTAGATCACTTCATGGACTGGTTAGCAACTCAGTACGTGACTGCACTAAACGCAATCCACTACTCTCACGACAAGTACAGCTACGAAGCATCGCTAATGGCTCTACATGACCGTGACGTTAAGCGTACAATGGCTTGTGGTATCGCTGGTCTTTCTGTTGCTGCTGACTCACTATCAGCAATCAAATACGCAACTGTTAAACCAATCCGTGATGAAGACGGTATTGCAATCGACTTCGAAATCGAAGGCGACTACCCTAAATTCGGTAACAACGATGCTCGCGTAGATGACATCGCTTGTGACCTAGTTGAGCGCTTCATGAACAAGATCCGTACTCACAAGATGTACCGTGATGCGATCCCAACTCAGTCTATCCTAACTATCACATCTAACGTTGTGTACGGTAAGAAGACTGGTAACACGCCAGACGGTCGTCGTGCAGGTGCTCCTTTCGCACCAGGTGCTAACCCAATGCACGGTCGTGATGAGAAAGGTGCTGTAGCATCTCTAACATCTGTAGGTAAACTACCATTTGCTCACGCTAAAGATGGTATTTCTTACACATTCTCTATCGTACCGAACGCACTAGGTAAAGATCTTGATACTCAAGAAACTAACCTAGCTGGCCTAATGGATGGTTACTTCCACCACGAAGCTGGTATCGAGGGTGGTCAACACCTAAACGTTAACGTTCTAAACCGCGAAACTCTTGAAGACGCAGTTAAGAACCCAGAGAAATACCCACAGCTAACTATCCGTGTATCGGGTTACGCAGTGCGTTTCAACTCTCTAACACCAGAACAGCAACGTGACGTTATCTCTCGTACTTTCACTGCATCTCTATAATTTAGAGCTTACAGTTTAGTATGTAGAAAGCGTGCTTTCTGATAAAAACCGGTCTTAATGGTAGGTTTTTTTATATCTGTTGTTTACGTTATTCCCGTTCCTTTCTTCACTTCTTGGCGTTTTGATTTACCACTAAACGTTTTCACTACTAGTCATAAAATAACAATGTAAAACTGCCGTTAAAATGTAGAAATTCACGATAAATATTGGCAAATACCCCTGATTTTCATCCTGATATTTCGCTACAATAGACCTGTAGTTTGTAATAAAATAACAACTAAATAGAACGCAGCACGCGGAGAAAGTAAGCAATGTCAGCAACAGGTCGTATTCACTCATTTGAGTCTTGTGGAACCGTCGATGGACCGGGTATCCGCTTTATTGTTTTTCTACAAGGCTGCTTAATGCGCTGTCAGTACTGTCACAACCGCGATACATGGGATACACATGGTGGTCGTGAAGCTACGGTTGATGAACTAATGCATGAAGCGAAATCATACCGTCACTTCATGAATTCTTCAGGCGGTGGTGTGACTGCATCAGGTGGTGAGGCAATGCTTCAACCTGAATTTGTACGTGACTTTTTCCGTGCCGCACAAGCTGAAGGTATCCATACTTGTCTTGATACTAACGGTTATATTCGTAAGCACACTGATGTGATTGACGAAGTATTAAATGCGACCGATCTGGTAATGCTTGATCTTAAGCAAATGGACGACAGCATTCACCAAAACCTCGTTGGTGTGCCAAACAAGCGTGTACTTGATTTCGCACGTTACCTACATCAACGCGGTCAAAAAACCTGGATCCGTTATGTTGTTGTACCGGGCTACACCGATGATGAGCGCTCTGCTCATCTACTGGGTGAGTTCATTAAAGATATGGACAACATTGAGAAGGTCGAGCTGCTACCATACCACCAGCTAGGTGAGCACAAATGGGAAGCAATGGGCTTTGATTACCCACTAAAGGGTGTTAATCCACCGAAGAAAGAAACCATGGAAACGATCAAAGAGATCCTTTCTAGCTATGGTAAAAAAGTGATGTACTAACCCTACTGGTATATCACTATATTGATATCAAAAAAGCGAGCCTAAGTGCTCGCTTTTTATTTGTGTCTAAAGAGATAAATAAAAAGAGCGATACACTCATACCTGCAGTATAAATATATCGCTCTTTTCTTTTTAATATCAGTTAAATAGCAAGCAAAAAGCCTGTATTAACGAGACAGTGGTAACACAACCAATAAAAATGAAACAAATAGCAGCATGATGCCAAAAGAAATTGGGGCGGTGTGTTTTAATGTCGTAATTGGCTCTTTCATTGATAGCTTCCTTTAAAACCGTTTTAATTATTTTTGATATAAATCAAATTATCCCTAAACTTTAAAGGTTATTGGCTAAGAAACCCACAACCAATAATGAAAGCAGAGTTTTCATTATTTGGTAATTTCATAAATTTGCTTTCATTTAGCCCGTCGATATACTTCATCGCTCTGTTAACCAAGTTGATAACATCATCATTCTTCTACTACTTAGCCCTATTAACGAATAATTACCTAGTACACATCACATCATTTCCAAACATAGCCATTAAGATTTATATCGATAAAATAAGGTTTATCCATGATAAAATTGTGATATAAACGCAGTGCAAACGTTTGCGTGACTAATAAAGCAATAAAATTTAGCATCTATAGCCACTCATAGAGCACTCACGCAACCAGCATATTGTTTCTACTGTGAGGAAATAAGCCTATATGAAAAGCGACATCGATATTTGCCGCGACACTCGACTTACGCCCATTGAACACATCGCTGAACAAGCAGGTATTCAACAGCAAGAGCTCACTCCGCAAGGAACATTAAAAGCCAAAGTTAAACCTGCAATTCTAAAAAGACTGGCAGAAAAAGCGGAAGGTAAATTAGTTGTCGTTACCGCTATTACGCCGACTCCTCTTGGTGAAGGCAAAACAGTGACCACCATTGGCTTAGCACAAGGCTTAGCGAAGATTAATCGCTCAGTCATGGCATGTATCCGACAACCATCAATGGGCCCTGTCTTTGGGGTAAAAGGCGGCGCTGCTGGCGGTGGTTATAGCCAAGTTGCACCAATGGAAAAACTCAACCTACACTTAACAGGTGATATTCATGCGGTAACGGCTGCACATAACCTTGCAGCTGCAGCTTTAGATGCCCGTTTGTACCATGAGTCACGTTTAGGTTATGACGAATTCACCGCCAAAACAGGCTTACCAGCTCTTCGTATTGATATAAATAATATCTGCTGGAAACGCGTGATGGATCATAACGATCGCGCATTACGCATGATCACTATTGGTCAAAACGAGCCAGGTAAAACCATTAACGGTTTAGAACGTCATGATGGCTTTGATATCACTGCAGCTTCTGAGTTGATGGCCATTCTCGCGCTTGCTGATAATTTACATGATATGCGCCAACGCATTGGTCATATCGTGGTGGCTTATGATCTCGATGGAAAACCCGTAACCACTGAAGATCTAAAAGTCGCTGGTGCAATGGCTGTTACCATGTGTGAAGCCATTGAACCAACACTAATGCAAACATTAGAAGGTGTGCCAACACTTATCCATGCTGGCCCTTTTGCTAACATTGCACACGGTAATTCTTCGATCATCGCAGATAAGATCGCATTAAAACTGAGTGATTTTGTTGTCACTGAAGGCGGGTTTGGCTCTGATATGGGGTTTGAAAAAGCTTGTAATATTAAAGCGCAGCAAGCCAATCGTGGCCCTGATTGTGCAGTGGTGGTTGCTACACTACGTGGTCTAAAGGCCAACTCGGGGCTTTATGATTTACGTCCAGGTCAAGCACTGCCTGCTGCTATCTTTGACGAAGATAACGCAGCCCTTATTGCGGGTTTTGACAATCTAAAATGGCATATTAATAATGCTGCACATTATGGTGTGCCTGTTGTAGTAGCGATTAATCGTTTCCCACAAGACACCGATGCAGAGCTTGAGTTACTGCAAACTATGATCAATAACGCTGCCTTTACCACTCATGTTGATGTTGCGATCAGCGAAGCCTTTGGCAAAGGTGGTGAAGGTGCTATCGCACTGGCTGAGTGCGTAGTGAAAGCTTGTCAGCATCAAGCGAACTTCACGCCTCTATATCAACTTAGCCAGCCGCTAGAAGAAAAAATCATGACTGTTGCTGAAGCAGGTTATGGAGCAAGTCATGTAGAGCTATCACCACTCGCCCAACAACAACTCGCGCAATTTAAAGCTCAAGGTTACGATGATCTTGCTATCTGTATGGCGAAAACACCGCTTTCTATCTCGACCGATCCGAGTATAAAAGGCGCACCAACAGGTTTCACGGTTCCTATTCGTGAACTAAAACTTTGCGCGAGCGCAGGCTTTATTTATGCGCTATGCGGCAATGTAATGACAATGCCAGGTTTACCTGAAAAACCTGCATTTATGAGCTTAGATATCGATGAAAGCGGCAATATTATCGGTCTAAGTTAACCTTCTTTTCCCCTTTATTGAGAAATACTTTAAAGGGGAATCTGCTCTCTATTTCCGCTTTGTCCCTCTTCACACTGATGTAACCATTTGTATCTTTAATACTATTTGTATAACAACAAGGTTAATACTTATTAGCGGTGTTCATTTAAATCAATACCTTACAAATTAAAAGGGTATTATTTCAATAACATAAAGTAACAAAAAAAGATGCCTAATCGGGGTCAGATCAATTTATTTTATACCTAACCTGCTACTCTCATTGGCAGAAGATAAATATCTATGAGGCCACCTTAAATGGAAATGACAAACGCTCAACGTTTAATTCTATCTAACCAATACTACTTAATGTCTAAATTGACACCTGAGAACGCAGAGAAATACCGTCGCCTTCAAACCATCGTTGAACGTGGTTACGGTCTACAAATGCGTGAACTAGATAAAGACTTTGGCGATTTACCTGAGCAAGATTGTCGTGAAGTGATCGACTTCATGGAAATGTACCATGCCCTGCAAGAGTCGTTTAACCTTGAAGATTGCCGTTGTGATGGCGCAAAAGATATCGATCAACGTCGCTTACAGTTCCTAGGTTTTGATGCTGCAACTGAAGCACAGCTAGTTAACTACGTTCGCTTCCTTGTTGATGAAGAAGGGCTATACCCTCAATTTGAGAAAAACGAGCACCGCTTTAATAGCCATGTGCCTATGCTAGAAAAATACCAGCGTATGTTAAAAGTATGGCGTAACTGTCCTCGTCAATACCACCTATCATGCAATGAAATCCAACAGATCCTATCTGCATAATAAACGCTGTATTATTCAATACCTAAAAAGCCGAGTTAGTGACTCGGCTTTTTGTTTTTACATTTATACCTAAGTCACTTGGGTATAGGTGCGACAAAACACCCATAACAAATCGTTAACCATTATTTTTTTGTGAGATTGTCCATAGTTTATTATTGATATAAAGCATCCTTGCCAACCTAATGGTATAGCTACAGACATAATATTAAAAATCTACAAATATTCAGTCTTGATACGCTAGGGATCACTAACCACAATGCTCCACATCTTTATCTTGCTACTACTCTTAGTCGCAACGCCAGTTATCGCACAACCAACCCAAAACCTAGTCATTCTGACAACATTTTCAGAAACAGGATTACGTCCGATACTTGACGCATTTAAAGAAAAGCACCCGCAAAGTGAGGTCCAAGTGATCCAACGTCGTGAGGCTTCAGGGCTGCGTTTACTCAGTCAGAAAAAGCATGATATTGATATCATCATTTCATCGTCACCGACTTTTTTTCAGCCACTGATCAAAACCCAAAAGTTATTGCCTTTTGGTAAAGCAAAAGCTCGACAAAACCAGCAACAGCTGTCTGAAGATATTATCTCTTTTGGTCATACTGGCTTTGGTTTGCTATGGAATCAGCATTATTTAGCAAAAAACAATCTCCCAATCCCGACAAATTGGTCTGATCTCGCTCAACCTGATTATTTCCACCATATCAGCATTAGTAGCCCTTATCGTTCTAATACCACTCACTTAATGATTGAAAGCATCCTACAAGAATACGGTTGGGAGAATGGATGGCGTTTGCTTTACCAAATGGGCGGCAACCTCGCCTCGGTAGAAACCAATGCCTTTGCTTTAAGTGAAGCGATCTCACGTGGCTTAATCGGCGTTGGCCCTGTAATTGATAGCTATGCTCGTCATTATAAAGAGCAATTTTCTTATATTGATTTTAGCTATCAACCTAAAAGTCCGTTATTACCAAACTATGTAGCGATAGTGAAAAACAACTACCAATCACGCTTTGCAGAAGATTTTGTGAATTTATTGCTAGCTCAGGAATGTGATAATCAAACCGCTACTTATGAACACTTAATCCACCCAAAACAGATCAAACACGATGACTTTATTGAGAAAACATTCAATCGAAAATCATTGGACTATCACGTTATTCAACAACGCTCGGGGCTAGTAAAACACCTGTTTGAACAGACAATTAGTAACCAGTTACCTAAGCTTAATCAAGCATGGCAACTGCTCCATTCGATTGAAAAAGCATCACTGAAATTAACCGAAAAACAACAGCAAGATTTTACTCTAGCGAAACAACTAGCATCAACATCACCCGTTAACATAGATGATATGCAAGATAAGGTATATCATGAGTTATCTCTATTCCGAGACAACCCACAAGTACATAATTACCGACAGCAATGGCGGATAAAAATGGCGATGCAATTAGAGCAAGCCATTGCATTAAGCCAGACGATTATTAACGGGAATCCAGCATTGCAATGATCCGCTACATCAACAAAAAGACAATTGGTAGTCGCCTTATTATGGCGATTATTCTAATGGCATTTCTCACCATTTCAGTTAGCGTAATCGCGGTTTTAAACTGGGAAAAACTCAGCACACAAATCGAAACCATTACCCATAACAACATGCCTATTGTGCAGGCAAGCTACCAGTTAGAGCGTAATACTGCTGAGCTACAAGCAACGCTCAATTTACTGGGGCAAAACACTAACCCACTCAAACATGAAACAATAAAAAATAAGCTTAATTCCACACTTACCAAAATCAGTACCGCCATCGACAAGATTTCTAAACTGCACTATTACCCCGCCATTAAATCGGGGCAGCAAACGTTGGTGCAGCAAATTGATAACTATACGAAGTTGCTAAAAAAGCGAAATAGTGATCTGTTTGCTCTTTCGCAAACGGAAAATAAACTGAAATGGCTGCATAGCGATTTGCTTGAAGAGCTGATCCCTCTACGTCAAGAAGTGGAATGGAAACTCAATAATATGAACCGTCATGGAGAAAAGAAAAATGCGGTTCAGCTTGATGTTGTTAACGATATCATGAATGAATTTTCTCTGATCCAAGCCATTACGGTAAAAGAGAATGAGCTACACCAATTGATTGGTGAAATTATTCAACAACGCCACCAGCGAGACCTTAGTAATGCGTTTAATTTTCTTGGTCATAAGGCCGCCGAAATAGAAGTGCTCAGCCAGCAGCTCAGTAACTACCCTTCATCAATGACGTTTAGTAAGTTACTGGATAAATTTATAGATATGACCAAACCAGGTGGTCAGCTAGAGCTGCAATTAAAACGTGATGTTATTTTAAGCCTACAAATCAATCGAGCACGCGTCGATATCAAGCAACGCCTTTCGCAGCAAGAAAACATGATCCAGACATTGGTAGATCATGCCGATCGGGCGCTAAATAACTTAAATAGCGATACTCGACAAGCAATCACTGTCAGTAACTTTATGTTATTTGGCGTACTTTTTATTACCATCGTTCTGACTATTTTCCTTTCAATATATCTAGTTGGTAACGGCATCGTTAACCGACTTAACTTACTGAGCAAAGATCTCTATTCAGTGGCTAAAGGCAATTTTAACGACGCCAATATCGCCACTACAGGTGAAGATGAGATTGGTATTTTAGGTGATAATCTGCGTGATTTTTGCCGTCAGATGCAAGATATTCAAGCCTCAAATGCGCTGAACCTGATCAACAATACGCAAGTGAGTATCATCACCTGTAACATGCATGGTGCAGTGGAGTCTGTGAACTTGCAGGCACTAAAGCAATTTAACTTTGATAGCATTAGCCAACATCAAACGTTGTGGAATTTATTTGATAGCCCTATCTCTGATCGGTTAAAACTGCTGTTTAAACAAAACAGCCTACTTCGCAAATTAGGGGCCTATAAACTCACAGTGACTCATACCACTGATCAGCAGCACTTATTTTACCTTCGATTAGATTTCCGCATCTTTAAACAAGGTAATCAAGATAAGGTGATCATTACTATCACCGATATCACTGATCAGGAAAAAACCACCCGTTGGCTCGAAAATAAAGTCTCGGAAAAAACCCAATCGCTAACCCTTCGAAATCAGCAATTAAAAGCAGAAATCGAAGATCGTAAACGCATTGAAGGTGATTTAATTGCCACTCAAGATGAACTGATCCAAGCTGCGAAAATGGCAACCGTTGGTCAAACAATGACATCACTTGCGCACGAGCTGAATCAGCCATTATCTGCGATCTCAACGCGTCTATTTAGTGCCAAATTAGCGATAGAACATCAAAAATATGAAAAATTGCCGGATAATTTGGGAAAGATAGAAGATTTAGTGTCACGAATGAGTAAACTGATCAGCAGTCTTCGTAGTTTTGCCAAAAAACAATCAGCAACAAATCCATTGACCCGTGTTGATATTCAAGATTCAATAAAACAAGCCATACTCATTGTTGAGAGCCGTGCAAAAGTACAACAAACAACAATAGCCAGTACCATTAGTACTCCTATCTACGCCCTAGCCGATCAGGTCCAACTTGAACAAGTTTTAGTCAATTTATTGGTCAATAGCTGTGATGCTGTTGCAAGTTGTAAACAGCGACAAATAACCATTATGCGACTTGATAGCCCTAAAGATAGAATAAGGATCGCGGTATTAGATAGTGGTCATGGCTTTAGTAATGACATTATTGATAAATTATTCGTACCTTTTACCACCACCAAAGATGTCGGACTCGGATTAGGCCTCAGCATCTGTAGTTCAATCATGACAAGGTTAAAAGGTAACATCTTCCTCGCTTCTGGTCTCACAGGTGGAGCGATGGTTGTTTTGGAGTTAAAGAAAGATGATGAGTGATAATACTAATGTGCTGATTGTCGATGACGATCAAGATGTACTAGATGCCTACCAAGAGTTATTAGAGCTTGCAGGTTATAACGTTCAAACCGTCACTGACTCAACTCAAGTGATCGCCATGCTTGATTATCACTGGACTGGCGTCATTGTCACTGATATGTACATGCCCGGTCTTAACGGCATGGAATTACTAGAAAAGATCCAGCATTTCGACAACGACATTCCCGTGATTATCGTTACAGGTCATGGTGATATTCCAATGGCTGTTGATGCTCTGAAAAAAGGCGCTATCGATTTTTTACAAAAGCCATTACAGCCCAATGATCTGATCCAATTGCTAGAAAAGCATCTGCCGCTGCGTAAACAGATCATTGAGCAACGCAAAACCTTGCAAAGCACAGCTACTGAACTGTTACTAGGTGATAGTCCGTTAATCGTTAAAGTGCGTGAGCAATTAAAGCAAGTCGCGAACTCAACCAAAGACGTATTAATCGAAGGTGAAAATGGCACAGGTCGTCACACCATTGCTAAAATTCTGCATAAGAACAGCCCATTGCATCAAGGGCCGATGGTAGAAATTGATGGTTCGGCAATCACTTGTACACCCGATCTTCAACGTAGCATGATCTCTGCGCGTACTGGTTGTTTATGTTTAAGCAACCCACACATCATGCCAAAAGAAAGCCAGCAGTGGTTATGTCGTTTCTTATTAGAGCAAGAGCGCCAAGGCAAGAAAGAAGTACGTTTATTAGCACTGTTTGAAGGTTCACCAGAGCCTTTCGTTGAAAGTGAGCAATTCTTACCTGAGCTATTCTACTTCCTAAGCCAAGTACGTTTTAGCTTACCGACATTGCGTCAGCGCAGCAGTGACATTACTAGTATCTTTAAGCACTACTTAAAACAAAGCTGTAAGAAACTAAACAAGTCAGTACCAACTATTGATAAGGCTTACATTAATACCCTATGTCGTTATGAATGGCCGGGGAACGTGTTAGAGCTAAAGAACGTCGCTGAACTGTATGCGATTGGCATCGTAAAATTGGCAGGACAAGAGCGTTCAAAACCAATTGAGCAAATGAGTAGCCCACTCGACGATCTTGTGGATGGTTACGAAAAGCAAGTCATCGAAGATGCATTATACCTGTTTGCAGGACGCATTAATGAAGTGTCATCGTACTTGCAGATCCCACGTAAAAAACTGTATTTACGTATGAAAAAGCATGGCTTAGACAAAGCAGAATATAAAGTTAGACCAAGCCACTAACACTGATTCTACGCTTAAAATCCTGCTGCAAAAGCCTTCAACACTGAAGGCTTTTTTATTTGCACCAAAATCCGTTAGCGACAACAGACAATAACCATTACACTAAGCGGCTGTTTTTCAGCTTTGGTTTATTCTTATGTCCTATCAATGTCCCCTATGCCATGCGTCACTGGTTTTAAATACGCAAGGCGAGCAACCGAAAACTTACCGTTGTTGTAACAACCACCAATTTGATCTGGCAAAAGAAGGCTATGTAAACCTAATGCCTGCTCACCACAAAAGCTCGAAAAATCCTGGTGATAATAAAGAGATGATGCAAGCGCGTCGTTTATTCCTAAATACCGACCATTATCAGCCTCTACGTGATGCTGTGATGGCGCAACTTCGCGCTCAATTGCCACAAGATGCAACCCAGCTGCTTGATATTGGTTGTGGTGAAGGCTACTACACCTCCGAGTTTGTCCAACTACGCCAACAATTTCCTGCGCTTGCCGTTCATGGGTTGGACATTTCAAAAGTAGCGGTAAAGTATGCGGCCAAACGCTACCCTGAATGTGATTTTTGTGTTGCTTCAAGTCACCGCTTACCTTTTGCTGATGAGTTTTTTGATGGCATCGTGCGTATCTACGCGCCTTGTAAAGGTGAAGAATTAGAACGCGCAATCAAGCCCGGCGGCATCTTAGTAGCAGTAACACCTGCACCTCGTCATTTATACCAATTAAAAGAGCTGATTTACGATGGTGTACGTCTACACGATGTGCCTGTTGAAACGATCCCAGGTTTTGAATTGATTGCAGATGAGCAACTGCATTACGAGATGTCATTAAGTGGCGAAGAAGCGACAGCATTAATGCAAATGACGCCGTTTGCGTGGAAAACATCAGAACAAATATGGCAACAACTCGGTGAAGCGAAAGATTTCTTCTGCGAAGCAGATTTCGCAATTCGTGTTTACCGTCGCCAATAATCGACATTACGTCTCAGCACCTTAAATGCGAGTTATTATCAGTATCAATTGCTAGTAACTCGCATTAACTATATTATTCATTACTGCGTTTTATTTCCTACTCTTAAAATAAGTTCATATTTAGGGATATCAGTAATGAATAAATGGCTCGCGCTAAGTCTTAGCCTTGCAACAGTATTAACAAGCTGTGCTTCTTCAAATCAATCTCCTGCACCTGTTTCCAACCCAAGTACCTTTTACGATTACACTATTACCTCTGCACAAGGAAACACATTAAGAGTTAACCAATTAGCCTTAGCACTTAAAGACGCCGATATTATTTTGGTTGGCGAATGGCACAGTCACCCTGCTGCTCACCTATTACAGAGCCAATTGTTTGCAGCCTTGTATCAACAAAACCCCAATATGGCGCTTTCGATGGAGCAATTCACCCGCGATAAACAAACTATTGTCGATCAATATCTTGCAGGTGAAATTGGCGAGCGAACACTTGTATCTGAAGGTAATGCATGGACAAACTACGACAGTGATTACCGCCCGTTAGTTGAATTTGCTAAACAAAATAAATTAGATGTAATTGCCGCTAATGCGCCCAAAAGTATCGTGCGCTGTATTAGCAAACAAGGGGCAGGCTATCTCAATAAATTACCGACATCAGAACGTTTGTGGGTAGCACAATCGCTCACGCTCAATAAAGATGCCTATCAGGCTAAATTTTTAAACTCGATGCATCATGGTAGTGAAGAGCAAAACCTGCGTATGTTTGCCGCTCAAACCGCATGGGACGATACGATGGCAGAAAGTATGGTCGACTATTTAAAGAGCCATCCAAACAAGCAAATTATTCATGTTGCTGGTCGTTTTCATACCATGGAAGGACTCGGCACTGCATCTCGGATCAAAGCACGTAACCCTAACTTAAGCGTCGCATTGGTTACCCCTATCACCGCTAAAGAAAAGTTAGCCGATAATGCTCAAGATTACCGCGTTACCATGGCACCACTACCTGTACGTTATGTACAAAAAGAGAACCAAAGTAAAGCGATGAAAAAAATGATGATGAGAAATAAAGAATTAAAGTGCTATGAATAGATGATGGGAAGGTAATTTTACATAGCCCAGATAGAGCAGAACCCCATCGGCGGCCAAGCAGTTGGGGTTCTTTGGGAGATAACAGCTATATCTCTTAGTAGCCATATTATAGTGCCATAACTACCTTTCTGATTCCTGAACAGTATACTGATAAGTCACTGTTTGGATTATCAGAAAAAATGACAACATAGATTGCACTTATATTACAAAAACAGCGTAGATACTAATTACTCTCTATGTATTTTATATGACAGCCTTGTAGCAATTTGGTTGCATTTAATTGCCATTTTTTTAGATTTTTTTTCGTATGCCATAAATTCATAGGTGATAAACCCACTTTCCCCATGTTAAATATTATCTCTTAACATCGCTACCCAGCTCAAATTCGAGTAAAATAGTTCCAGCTCTCCCTGTTTTGAGCTTATAGAGAACTAGGAAAATCATGAAAAAAACATTTGCTTTAACCCACCCTAAAAAAGCTGTTCCTCGCGTTGTTGAAGCGGTTAAGTACGAAGTGAAGAAATACTTACGTCGTGAGCGCAACAAAACACTGCCTGCAGGCGCTGATTTCTGGGACTTTGATTGTAAGTTTGGTCATACCGAGCAAGAAGCAAAAGTTATTCATGTTAAAGAAATCAACAAGTGCATTGATGAAGCAGAGAAACTAGCGCTTCCTTCACTGTACCTAGAAATTTTGGCGAAGCCTGCAACACGCGCACCTCGCCCTGTTCGTGATTTCGATGACGAATAATCAATCTATCTGTTAAGGTTCACGCCTTACAAAAAGAGTCACAATGTGGCTCTTTTTTATTATCTGTAAAATGGTGATAGTAGCAGCGGTTAATATGATAACCATACAAAAAAAGCAGCGTCATATGAGGCTGCTTTTCTCTTAATTCACCATAAATATTCAACGCAGGAATAACGTGATTTAAAACCAGCGATCAAGTGAGTTGCGATCGAGCTGTTTAAAAGCACGGCTTAACACTTCGGCTAACTCTTGATAACGCGGCTGCGCCTTTTTCGGCTGCATCGCATACCCTTCACTGACTATCTTTTGGTGAATTTCGCTATACCATTTCGCAAGCGATGGTGGGAGTACGGTTTGGCTTCGTTTACCTAACCACCATAAGCCTTGTAACGGCATAGATAATGCCAATAATGCAACGGCAACTGCCTGTGGCATCGCACCATAGTTGTTGAAAACCATTTGAGTCAAAATACTGATTGCAGCTACGGCTGGCATCACTTTGGTCGCGAACTTTGTCGCCTTGATATAGCGGTGCTCAGGAAAAACGGCTGCCAACTCTTTACGCATTGGCCATGTGCTCATGTAATGCTGACCGTCCTGGAAACTTTTCCACATTGTTTGTTGAGTCATAATGCACCATTTATCAAAAAAAATTACAATTCTTCAACTTTTTAAGCAATAAACTTGATTAAAATTAAATTTATCTAAAAATGTTTTTGTTATATTGCTTAACAATCGCTATCCTAAGCGCGCTTAAATCTAATTGTTGCTGTTAATAGTATTAACTGCAAGTTAAGCACCCTCAAGGATGAACCAGAATTGCAGGCAACTCAATTCAAATACTCAAGAATGAGCGCGAATTTCACCCTGATTAGACTGATGATTTAAAGATCGTCTATTCTATGGGTACTTTTTTATTCAAACATGAATATCAACTTTCAGACAGATTATAGGTAGTCACTCATGTCTAAGCTGGTTTTAGTTTTAAACTGCGGTAGTTCATCTCTTAAGTTCGCAATCATCGATCCTGTATCAGGTGACGAACACCTTTCAGGTCTAGCAGAATGTCTAGGTCTTCCTGAAGCACGCATCAAGTGGAAACTTGATGGCAAGCACGAAGCACAACTAGGTGAAGGCGCTGCTCACGAAGAAGCTCTAGCATTCATGGTTGATACTATCCTTGCTTCTAAGCCAGAACTTAAAGAGAACCTAGGCGCTATCGGTCACCGTATCGTACACGGTGGCGAGCAGTTCTCTGCTTCAGCTCTAATCGACGATGTTGTTCTTCAAGGTATCGTAGATGCGTCTGACTTCGCACCTCTACACAACCCAGCACACGTTATCGGTATCGAAGCTGCTAAGCACAACTTCCCAGGTCTTAAGAACGTTGCTGTATTCGACACTGCTTTCCACCAGACAATGCCTGAAGAAGCATTCCTATACGCAATCCCTTACAACCTATACAAAGAGAACGGTATCCGTCGTTACGGCGCACACGGTACTTCTCACCGTTTCATCGCACGTGAAACTGCGAACCTTCTAGACAAGCCTCTTGATGAACTAAACATCATCAACTGTCACCTAGGTAACGGCGCATCTGTATGTGCAATCAAAGGCGGTAAGTCTGTAGATATCTCTATGGGTCTAACTCCTCTTGAAGGTCTAGTAATGGGTACACGTTGTGGTGACCTTGACCCAGCAGTTATGTTCCACCTACACGATCGTCTAGGTATGAGCGTTGCTGACATCAACACTATGTTCACTAAAGAGTCTGGCCTACTAGGTCTTACTGGTGTGACTTCTGACTGTCGTTTCGTTGAAGAAAACTACGGTACTAAAGAAGAAGCTACTCGTGCAATGAACGTATTCTGTCACCGTCTTGCTAAGTACGTAGCTAGCTACGCAGCAACAATGGACGGTCGTCTAGACGCTATCGTATTCACTGGTGGTATCGGTGAAAACTCTGCACCTATCCGTGAAGAAGTTCTTAAGCGTCTATCTATCTTCGGTATCGAAGTAGACAGCGAAGCAAACCTTAAAGCACGCTTCGGCGGCGAAGGTGTTATCACTTCTGCAAACAGCCGCATCCCTGCAATGGTTGTTTCTACTAATGAAGAACTAGTAATCGCAGAAGATACAGCTCAACTAGCTGAAATCTAATCTCACGATTATCTTAACGGCTGGCTTTGAGTCAGCCGTTTTTTCATGACCTCCCGTCATGTTCTCATGTGGTGCTGTTCTATACTTATTCCCATTGTTTAAAAGTGAATTGTTATTGAACAGTGCTGTATCCATTCAATAGTTAGAGGAATTTATAGTGTCCCGTACTATTATGCTTGTTCCAGTTGGTGCTGGCGTAGGTCTAACAAGTGTTAGCCTTGGTGTACTTCGTGCAATGGAACGCAAAGGCGTTCGCGTTTCTTTCTTCAAGCCTATCGCTCAGCCTCGTAAAGGTGGCGATCAGCCTGATTTAACGACGACTATCATTCGTGCAAACAGTGACATGCAAATCGCAGAGTCATTCTCAATGGCGAATGCAGAAGAGTTAATCCGTAACGACAAAACTGACGTTCTTCTAGAAGACATCGTTGCACGTTTCAAAGAATCTACAGCGAACTCTGAAGTAACGCTGATCGAAGGTCTAGTTGCTACTCGTAAGCACCCATTTGCAAATCAAATCAACTTTGAAATTGCAAAAACGCTAGATGCTGAAATCGTATTCGTTGTTTCTCCTGGCACTGATAACCCAGCTCAACTTAAAGAGCGTATCGAAGTAGCATGTTCTAACTTCGGTGGTATCAAGAACAAGCAAATCTCTGGTGTTATCGTTAACAAACTTAACGCACCAGTTGATGCAGAAGGTCGTACTCGTCCTGACCTTTCTGAGATCTTCGACGACGCTGAAGGTACTGTTCCTTCAAACGTTGAAATCATGCAAGTGTTCAACTCAAGCCCAGTACGCGTACTAGGTTGTGCTCCATGGAGCGCAGAGCTTATCGCAACACGTGCAACTGATATCGCACAACACCTAAACGCTGAAATCATCAACGCTGGTGACATCGAAACTCGTCGTATTAAGAGCATCACTTTCTGTGCACGTTCTATCCCTAATATGGTTGAGCACTTCCGTCCAGGTTCACTACTAGTAACTTCAGCTGACCGTCCAGACGTAATCGTTGCAGCATGTCTTGCAGCAATGAACGGCGTTGAGCTAGGTGCACTACTTCTAACAGGTGGTTACGACCTACCAAAACCTGTTATGGATCTATGTGAGCGCGCATTCGCAACAGGTCTACCTGTAATGACTGCACAAGGTAACACTTGGCAGACTTCTCTAAATCTACAGAGCTTCACACTAGAAGTACCTGCAGACGATAAAGAGCGTGTAGAGCTAGTTAACGAGTACATGGCAAGCCACATCGATGGTAACTGGATTGAATCTCTAACTGAAGGTTCAACTCGTGAGCGTCGTTTAAGCCCACCAGCATTCCGTTACCAGCTAACTGAGCTTGCTCGTAAAGCGGCTAAGCGTATCGTTCTTCCTGAAGGTGACGAGCCACGTACAGTTAAAGCTGCGGCTATCTGTGCTGAGCGCGGTATCGCGGAATGTGTGCTTCTAGGTAACCCAGAAGAAATCCGTCGTGTTGCTGAGCAACAAGGCGTTACTCTAGGTGCTGGCGTAACTATCATCAACTCTGATGAAGTTCGTGAAAACTACGTTGCTCGTCTAGTTGAGCTACGTGGCGCGAAAGGCATGACTGACGTTGTTGCTCGTGAGAAGCTACAAGATTCAGTATTCCTAGGCACAATGATGCTTGAGAACGACGAGGTTGACGGTCTAGTGTCTGGTGCAGTTCACACAACTGCGAACACTATCGTTCCTCCGTTCCAAATCATCAAGACTGCACCAGATG
Organism: Photobacterium leiognathi; assembly: GCF_030685535.1. NCBI lineage: Bacteria > Pseudomonadati > Pseudomonadota > Gammaproteobacteria > Vibrionales > Vibrionaceae > Photobacterium > Photobacterium leiognathi. Next base: position 2,503,455 of record NZ_CP131601.1, read on the forward strand.
CATCTATCGTATCTTCTGTATTCTTCATGCTACTACCTGACCAAGTATTGGTTTACGGTGACTGTGCGATCAACCCAGATCCAACAGCTGAGCAACTTGCTGAAATCGCTATCCAATCTGCAGATTCTGCAAAAGCATTCGGTATCGACCCTCGCGTTGCTATGATCTCTTACTCTACTGGTGAATCTGGTAAGGGTGCAGACGTAGATAAAGTACGTGAAGCAACGAAGATCGCTCAAGAGAAGCGTCCTGATCTAGTGATCGACGGTCCTCTACAGTACGATGCTGCAATCATGGAAAACGTAGCTGCTTCTAAAGCACCTAACTCTCCAGTAGCAGGTAAAGCAACTGTATTTGTATTCCCAGACCTAAACACTGGTAACACAACGTACAAAGCGGTACAGCGTTCTGCAGATCTAGTATCTATCGGTCCAATGCTTCAAGGTATGCGTAAGCCAGTTAACGACCTTTCTCGTGGTGCGTTAGTTGACGATATCGTGTACACAGTTGCACTAACTGCAATCCAAGCAGAGCAAGCTGCAGCTAAATAAGTTTTAAGACTTATTTAACCGACAGATAAAACGCCTCTATACATGCTTTCAATTTTTATTGATAAAGCGTATAGGGGCGTTTTTTATTACTGGCAACCAGAGATATTACCCTTTATGCTGACAAGCTCATTAAAGGTTAAGGATGACCTGTTAGCATGGATTTACTCAACTCAATCGGGCTATTTGTTGGCTCGCTGATCTCAAATACCCTCGCATCACTCTCAGGTGGTGGCGCAGGCTTAATACAATTTCCGCTACTGATTTTTCTTGGCTTACCTTTTGGTATCGCCCTAGCAACCCACAAAGTCGCAAGTGTGGCATTAGGCGTTGGCGCAGCACTTAAACATTTACGACAAGGCACATTATCTTGGGGATTTACCCTCTACATTATTTTGACAGGTGCAATTGGCGTGATCCTTGGTGCACACCTGATCCTCTCTTTTCCTGAAAATATCGCAGAGGCCGCATTAGGTATCTTAATCATTAGCCTTGGTATTTATTCGCTGATGAAAAAAGAGCTAGGACAAAACGAAAACAGCATAAACCGTGATACCAAAGGCATGATCATCGGTGGTCTAGGCTTAGCCACTATAGGGATATTAAATGGCTCATTAACCGCAGGAACAGGACTATTTGTCACCCTGTTTTTAGTACGTTGGTTTGGCTTTAACTACAAACAAGCAGTCGCACTTACACTCGTTAGCGTAGGACTATTTTGGAATGGCATTGGCGCTGTCGCTATTTACCAAGCTGGCGCACCAATTTACTGGCCTTGGATCCCCGTACTTTTACTTGGCTCACTCTTAGGGGGTTACTTAGGCGCTCACCTAGCTCATCAAAAAAGTAATCAACTTATCAAACGTTGTTTTGAAGCCCTCACCTTCATTATTGGCTTCAAATTACTTTACTCATTATTTTAATCCACGCTATTTAAGGAGTTTGCATGGATAAAGCAATCATTGATATCTACTACTGTCGTCAATGTAATTGGATGCTACGCTCAACATGGATGACTCAAGAACTACTGCATACCTTCAGTGAAGAAATCCAAACCATCAGCCTTCACCCTGACACAGGTGGACGTTTTGAAATTCATTGTAATGGTCAGCTAATTTGGGAACGTAAAGCCGATGGTGGCTTTCCAGATGCGAAACAGCTAAAGCAACGCATTCGTGACGTTATCGACCCAGAGCGCGATTTAGGCCACGTTGATCGCCATAGCAAACCATAATCGATAATACCTATACAGACAACTTGGAAATAGCTCACTATTCCGCTTCGTTGCCTTCCTTGAATTCAACTCAGTGACATCGCTCTGAATCAGGCATCTTGAAGTCGCTTGGGTATAGCTCTAAATACAATAACGCCCTGAATGTGCTTTCTCTATTAAGTGGCTTTGCGCTTAAAACCAAAGAGACGCATTCAGGGCGTTACTTTTATCTCGTTGCGAATTAGATCTGGGTTTGAACCAGTACTTCACTGTCAAAGCTGATCACAGATAGCTGATTGCCATCTAATAGGCCGTAACTTGCAGGTAAGCCATTACGAGGAATCGCAACAGAGCCTGGATTAAACACAAACAGTTCGTCTTGTGCTTCAGCCACAGGAATATGTGTATGACCCGATACAATCACATCACCAGCACGTAAACGAGGATGCTTATTGGCGTTGTATAAGTGACCATGTGTTAAAAACAGACGTTGACCTGTTGGCAATAACACAAGGTTGTAGTCCGCCATAATTGGGAACTCTAGTAGCATTTGGTCAACTTCGCTGTCGCAGTTACCACGAACAGCAGTAATGCGATCGCCATAGCGATTTAACAGCTCAGATACCTTGATAGGATCGTAGCCTTCTGGCAATGGGTTACGTGGGCCATGATTTAAAATATCACCCAATAGAATTAAGTGCTCTGCACCGCTTTGTTCAAAAGCAGCAATCATCTTTTCAGCACTCGCAAACGAGCCATGAATATCAGAGGCAAAAAATAATTTCATCATCAAAAACCAGTCATTAATACAGGTTCGAAGTCTACTCTCTGTATCATCAAATTACTATGTTATCGATATGATACATCACCCACCTTTGCAACCATATGCACACTAACACATTAAAAACCGTGACCACACTCCTGCGTCACAATATTAATAAGAGCATTTTTAGCGATCAGTTATACTGATAATTCAACTTATATATACTATAAATAAGCGACACATCAGAATGTTAAGATGACAAACAGAAAACGGAAGATAACGATGAAGATTTTAATGACAGGTGCAACAGGCTTTATAGGACGAGCTCTTCTTCCTCATTTTAATCACGATCATGTTACGGTACTAACCCGCAACCCTACCCGTGCTTATCATCTGCTTGGTCATCATATTAATGCGGTAGACAGCCTAGAGAGCTTCGACAACTTTGATGAATTTGACGCCATCATTAACCTTGCTGGCGAACCTATCATGAACAAGCGTTGGAGCGAAAAACAAAAGCAGAAGATCTGCCAAAGTCGTTGGGATATTACCAAGCAGTTAGTTGATAAAATCAATGCCAGCACTAACCCACCGCATACCTTTATTAGCGGTTCAGCCGTGGGGATTTATGGTGATAATCAAGATAAGACTATTGATGAATCTACGCCGCTTGATATTAACGATAACGACTTTGCCCAGAACGTCTGTCACCGCTGGGAGCAAATTGCCCTTGAAGCCCAATCAGAACAAACCCGTGTATGCCTTATCCGCACAGGTATCGTACTTGGCAAACAAGGCGGCGCATTAGCACGTATGTTACTGCCTTATCAATGGGGGTTAGGCGGTAAAATTGGCGATGGTAAACAATACTTCCCGTGGATCCACATGCAAGACATGATCAAAGGCATCATCTTCTTGCTCAACCACCCAGAAGCGCAAGGCGTGTTTAACTTTACAGCACCTACTCCAGTGACCAATAGCGTCTTTAGCCAAACCTTGGCAGCAACCCTAAAACGTCCACACTTTTTATTTACTCCAGCATGGGTATTAAAGCTCGGGCTTGGGGAATCAGCGCAGCTATTGCTTGATAGCCAACGAGCATTGCCGAATAAATTAGAGCAAGAAGGGTTTAACTTTAGCTTCCCTTATATTGAACAAGCATTAAAGCAGACGTTGTGTGATTGAGGGCAACAAAAACAGGGCTGAAACGCCCTGTTTTTGATATCAAAATTTATCGTTTTATTTCTGCTTCGAGCTGCTTTTCAATCACGTCATATTCTTGCTTTGTCGGTGCAGTCCATTCTTTACACCTAACACAACAATATCGAAAGCGACCTTATAAAATTTATTTATAAACGAGACAATAATCTATCAGTGTCTTTTGCATATCTTGTTTATCACTAAGCATCAACATTGCATAAACTATGTTATTGACTGCATCATAGCGATAAACAATTTTTAGCCCATCAGATTTAAATACTCGGTACTCAATCATTCCAAAAAATTCCCTTATGTCATGACATATTGGATACATTTCAGGATTATCTAATACAGTCGATTCAAATCTCTCAATCAGCTTTTCAACTCGCTCAACAACCTTAACTTCATCACTCCACTGGGTGAAATAATCAATTAAAGCAAAAGTTGTATTCTCAAATGTATTTGTAGGAACTAATGTAGTTTTAGCCATGATTTCTCGTCTATTTTTTACGAGCGGCTAATCTATCTTTTAATGATGTCATTGACGATGTACGACCTTGTTTGATATCTGATTCAGCAAAACTCAGCATCTTCATCATTGCAATGGCTTGCTCACGACGTTCATGTTCTTCATAAGAAATCACAACGTAAGAGGGTTTACCATTTTGTGTAATCGTTAATGGCTCATCTAAAGGTAGATCTGCAGCATTTTTCTTTAGAAAACTTACTGTTTCAATCATCTTCACCTTCCATTGTGCTCTGCTTCTCATAGAGCATTTATTTCATCACTTTATCGGTAACTCTAACAGTCACACGATATAGCAATAATAGCTTCGCAAACCTAGAAAGTCTATATTTAGACCAAATTTAAACCATTGATATTTGAGCGTATCACCTTAACGGCAACAACAGCTTCTTGATCTGCGAGCGTGACACTAAATACACCAACCCAATAGCCAGCACAGGTAAGCCTATCCACATGAATGGGTGCAAGGTAAACGGCAGTTCAAAACCTTTCACCACCAGCAAACCAACAACAAATTCAGCGCCAATGGCTGCAATAATACCAGCCAATAACGCGATAATACCGTATTCAAACCACAAGGTAGCAGCAATGCGTTTTCGGCTTGCACCGAGTGTGCGATAAAGCTGAATTTCGGTTTGACGCTCTGAAATACTCAAGCGCAATAAGGTCATGATTAACAGCAACCCACTCAGAACACCTAAACCAGCTAATACCGTCAGTGACCAGCTCACTTGAGTTAACAAGCCTTGAATGCGTGTTGCCATCATGCGCAAATCAAGCACACTCACGGTTGGGTAATTGCCAGCTAAAGTATTGAGTAAATCACTTTGCTGATCGTTAATACGAAAACTCACTAACCATGTAGCAGGAAACGACTGCAATACATCTGGGGTGAAAATGAAGTAGAAATTCGGCTTCATGTTACGCCATTCCACATCACGAATACTGTTTACTATGGCGTTAAACTCTAACCCGCCAACAGTAAAAGCTAACTTATCACCCAATTTAATATTCAAGCGTTTCGCAATGCCAGATTCCACCGAAACACCAGGTCTATCCCCCCACTTACCTGCAATCACGTCATTATGACTCGGTAAGGTTTCTGCCCATGTGAAGTTAAGCTCTCGCCTTAATGCGGGATCGCGTTCTGAGTTAGTGTTAGAGGATGTCTCAGCTAATGCGTCATTTTGGCTTTCATCTTCCGTTGAATAAAAGCGTTGCTCATTAATCGCAACCAATCGCCCACGGGTCACAGGGTAGCCATCAGAACGGGCTAATTGATTCGCATCTAAATAATCTAAATAGGCTTGTTGCTGCTCTGGCGCAATATTAATTGCAAACACGTTAGGCGCATCAGCAGGTAAGGTATTTTTCCAATCAGCTAGTAGCTCGTTACGCAGTAAGCCAATCACAGCTAGTAGCATTAACGAACACGTCAATGCCGCCAATTGCGTTGCTGTTTTTGCTTTACTACGATTCACGCGGCTTAACGCCAAAGCATAAGCAGAGCCAAACTTAATCTTCTTAAGTAATGCGATAGCTGCGATGCCAACTAAAGCCAACAACACTAACAGTACAACCATGCCCAATAAGGTGAGCCACACAAACAAGTTAGTACCAATCCATGCAACGGCTGCCAATACAGGAAAAATCAGTAACAGCCACATTGGTGAGAATTTAGTCGTGGGTGTATCGGTTACTTGTACCGTGTTCATAGCAGATGCATTGACCAAGCGAGACAGCGGAATACCCAATGCAGGCAATGAAATAAATAACGCCAATAATAGGCTGATTACTAACGGCGCAACCCCAATGCTCGGTAATTCATCAGGCAGCAATTGTTGCAGTGGATAACGCAGTAACCATTCAAGCCAAAAACCCAAGATTAAACCCACGCCAATGGCGACTGAAAACACGACCGCAATTTGTTGTAATAACCATCGACAGAGAGAACGACGACTTGCGCCAAGACTCTTCATCATCGCAACAGACGTGATCCGAGTCGATGCATAATGCTGACATGTAAGCACTAAAGTTGCTGATGCCATGAGTACCACCAGCACTAAAGTCAGTGATAGGTATTGCCTTGCTCGTTCAATGAAATCACCACTGCGCCCTGCATCGTTTTCAGTTAACCAACGTTGGCTCGGTGTTAGCGAAAACTGTTTACGAATATCAGCCAATGCTGAATCTGAACCTGAGAAGTAATAACGATAACTGAGCCTACTACCCTCTTGGATCCCACCAATGGCTTCAATGTCTTGGTTATTAATTAGGACGGATGGCATTTGGCTAAAAGGATTAAAAGAAAGCTCGGGATCTTCTAAGATTCGCCCACTGATGGTTAGCTCACCATCCCCCAGCATTAGCCTATCACCCACTTTGACATCAAGTAGCGAAAATAAGCGTTCTGATAACCACAACTCACCAGGCTTCACATGATGGTGCACAGACTTATCAGCCGCTTGTAATCGTAAATCACCACGTAATGGAAACTGCGCATCTACGGCTTTAACACTGACTAACTGCATACCGTTATCGCTAAATGCCATGGTACCGAAACGGGTTTGCTGTGAGGTGATCACATTATTAGTTGATAGCTGCTTGAAATCGACCACTTGAGAGGATTGCAACACCATGTCTGCCGCTAACGCAGAGCGACCTTGCGAAACAATGATCCCTTCAACGCGGCTTACCAATGCCGATAACGCAAACACACAGGCAATAATTAAGCTCAGCGCTAAGGTGACTAACCATAACTGACCTTGTCGGATTTCACGCCACGCCCAACGTAAAAAGAATGGACGTTTTTTCATAGAAAGAGGATCACTCTGCATGACGTTCATCCCTCGCAAGTTTGCCGTTATCTAATCGCATTACACGATCGCAACGGGCAGCTAACGTGTCGTCATGGGTGACAAGCACTAATGTTGTGCCGCTGTTTTTATTAAGTTCAAACAGTAGCTCAATGATCATTGCTGCAGTGTGCTGATCAAGATTTCCCGTTGGCTCATCAGCAAACAAGATTTTAGGTTTGATCATAAATGCACGAGCTAGCGCGACGCGTTGTTGCTCTCCGCCTGATAATTGGCTTGGTAAGTGAGTTTCTCGCCCTTTTAATCCCACAACCGCAAGCAATTCTTTTGCTCGCTCAATGTCTACTTCATTGTCTTGGATCAGACACGGTAAGGTAACGTTCTCCAACGCATTCAACGTTGGGAGTAATAAGAAGTTTTGAAATACGAAACCAATAGATTCACTACGAAGTTGAGCGCGTTGCTCATCATCTAACGTAGAAAGGTTATGACCAAGCAGTTCTATTTCACCTTGTGTCGGCACATCAAGCCCTGCCAGTAATGTCATCAAGGTTGACTTACCTGCACCAGATACACCGACAAGAGCAATAGATTCACCTTGCTCGACCTCTAGCGAAACATCCTGCAAAATAGTCATTGGCGACAAGGTAGTCGTGACCTGTTTTGATACAGAGTGCGCTTTAATTACGGAGACAGACATGATACGAATCCTTTCATTGTTGATGCTGGTGTTTTCATCCACAGCATTGAGTCAAACACTGTTAGTCCTTGGCGATAGCCTCAGTGCCGATTACCAAATGCCAGCAGAAAAAAGCTGGCCTGCACTGCTTCCCCCTTTGTTAGCACAACAAGCACAGCCAACAACGGTGATAAATGCGAGTATCTCTGGCGATACCACTGGTAACGGTCTTGCGCGATTACCTAAATTACTAAAACAACATAAACCGGATTTTGTTTTAATCGAATTAGGTGCGAATGACGGTTTACGTGGCTTCCACCCTAAAATATTACGTAATAACCTCAGCCAAATGATCACTGAGATCAAAAAAGTGCGATCACAGCCGCTATTAATGCAAATTGAAGTCCCGCCTAACTATGGCAAACGTTATAACGAACTGTTTCGTAATACTTATCCGTCATTAAGCGAAGCAACTAATGTACCTTTATTACCATTTTTTCTGGTTGATATTATTGTCAAACCAGAGCTGATGATGAAAGATGGTCTGCACCCAACCGCGGAAGCACAACCGCTTATTGCTCAGTTTATGGCAAAACACCTTCTACCTTATCTCAACAAGGAAAGCTCACAGTGACACAATCTATTTTAATTACAGGGTGTAGCTCTGGTATTGGTTATTACTGTGCGAAAGCACTGACCGAACAAGGCTTCAATATAGTTGCCAGTTGCCGCAAGCCAGAAGATGTAGAAAGACTCAATCAAGAAGGCATTCGCTGTGTTCAATTGGATGTCACTTCTGAACAATCCATCACAGATGGTTTACAACAAGCGCTTGCTATAACAGGAGGCTCTATTGATGTGTTATTTAATAATGCCGCTTACGGACAGCCGGGCGCATTAGAAGATTTACCAACATCAGCCCTGCGTGAGCAGTTTGAAGCGAATTTCTTTGGCTGGCATGAGCTGACTAAACAAGTGATCCCGCTGATGCTTGCCCAAGGTCACGGCAAAATTGTGCAAAACAGCTCCGTGCTAGGTTTGGTTGCGATGAAATACCGTGGGGCGTATAACGCCAGCAAATTTGCCATTGAAGGTTATACCGATACCTTACGTTTAGAGCTCACCAATACCCCAATTACGATTTCACTCATTGAGCCGGGGCCAATTGAAAGCCAATTTCGTGCTAATGCAAAGCGCATGTTTGAACGTCATATTGATATGGCTGGATCTCGCCATCATGACAACTATCAAGACACTCTATCTCGCCTTGGAAAAGAAGAAGTGACTAATAAGTTCACCTTAAAGCCTGATGCCGTATTACGTCCATTATTAGACGTCATTAATAGCTCTCATCCAAAATCACGCTATTACGTGACACAACCGACCTACATCTTTGGTTTCCTACGCCGTATCCTACCTACACATTTACTAGATAAGCTATTGATAAAAAGCAACTAAACCATCATTCCGCTGCTTAATATTAGGTATTTTAAGCAGCATTATCACTGTGATGAAATTGGTGATAAAAACAACATTTATAAAATTATCATAGTGATAAGTAGCTGTTATCTAGTAACTAAAGCGTCATAAATAGCCCATATCCTCTTTGAGGATCGACTAAGCGACAAAAATCATAAGACGTAATATTACTGTCATATAAGCAACGTAAAGTAGCAACATCTCTTAAGCTAACTCTCTTGGTTAGTTTTTCTTCATAGCTCAAAAGGTGTATGTATGACGTTGCGCCAAATTAACTTACTTTGTGCTTGTATCACCCTTGCTCTTTTACTGACATTTGGTAATTAATGCTCTAGTGAATCACTCACTTGAGCATTTTTTGCTTTTCGCTATCTCGACTCATGCTTTTCAACGATAGCTGCTTGATCCACATCGATTCATCCCCATATATTTGATATAGCCTTCAAATAGCCAATGGATCGAATTACATGTACCAAAATACAGCGCTAGAAATTAACGAACAAAATCTGCAGCAGGTTATCGAGCAGTCAATGCAAACGCCTGTTGTTATCAGCTTTTGGGCGCCATCGATGCCTGAAACGCTAGAAGTTAACGCCACACTTGAAAAACTTGCCCGTGAATACCAAGGGCAATTTGTACTGGCGACATTAAACTGTGAAACCCAACAAATGGTAGCATCGCAGTTTGGTGTTCGCGGCTTACCAACAGTCGCGCTATTTAAAAATGGTCAACCAACGGATGGTTCTGCAGGTCCACAAACCGAGCAAAGCCTACGTGAAATGCTAACGCGCCACTTACCAAGCCAAGAAGAGTTGGCACTAAAACAAGCATTAGTATTAGTTGATAATAAAGACTACGCTCAAGCTCTACCGCTACTGCGCCAACTTGCAGCTACGCAACCTAACGATAGTTTAGTGAATTTAGCGATTGCTGAATGTTTAATTGAAACTGCACTATTTGATGAAGCAGAGCCAATCCTTGCCACTATTCCAATGCAAGATCAAGATGCGCACTATAAGAGCTTAGTAGCGAGATTAGAACTACACAAACAAGCAGGTAATTCACCAGAGATCCAGCAGCTTGAGCAAAAGCTAGCAGCCGATCCTGATAACGTAGAACTACGTTATGAATTAGCTATTCAATATAGCCAAGTGAACCGTAATGAAGAAGCGTTAGAGCTATTGATTGAGCTCCTACGCAAAGACATGAACTATTCAGATGGTAACGCGAAGAAGACCATGATGGATATTTTAACTGCATTAGGTCAAGGCAACCCAATGGCGGCATCTTACCGTCGTCAGCTTTACTCATTAATGTATTAATTACTTATTTAATTAGGTATCAGCAACTAAATACAAACAGCTGATATTAAAAAGCCCGATACGCTTTAACTACATAAAGTTAGCGTATCGGGCTTTTTCGTATTCGCTTAACGCAGTAAATTACTTCTTACGATCGCGTAGTGCATTCGTTAGACGCTTACGTTGGCGCTCTTGAGAAACAGTTAGTTTTTGCTTCTTGGTTTCGAATGGGTTTTCGCTGTTCTGGAATTGAATACGAATTGGTGTACCCATCATTTCTAATGACTTACGGTAGTAGTTCATTAGGTAACGCTTATAAGAGCCCGGCAGTTCATTCACCTGGTTACCGTGAACCACGATAATTGGTGGGTTGTAACCACCTGCGTGCGCATATTTTAGTTTCACACGGCGACCACGGATCATTGGTGGCTGGTGATCGTCTTGTGCCATTTGCATAATACGTGTTAGTAACGAGGTACTAATACGCTTAGTTGCAGATTGGTACGCTTCAATCACTGACTCGTATAAGTGACCCACGCCTGTACCGTGAAGTGCAGAAATGAAGTGAATACGTGCAAAGTCAACGAAACCTAAACGACGGTCAAGCTCTGACTTAACGCGCTCTTTAACTTCATTATCCAAACCATCCCATTTGTTCACAGCGATAACCAATGAACGACCCGCATTTAGCGCAAAACCTAATAGGCTTAGATCTTGATCTGAAATGTTTTCACGCGCATCGATAACTAGTAATACAACGTTTGCATCTTCAACCGCTTTTAGCGTTTGAATAACAGAGAACTTCTCAACCGCTTGGTGCATGTTCTTACGACGACGGATACCAGCAGTATCGATCAGAACATATTCTTGACCATCACGCTCCATTGGAATGTAGATAGAGTCACGCGTTGTTCCCGGCATATCGTAAACAACCACACGCTCTTCACCTAGAATACGGTTAGTTAGCGTTGATTTACCAACGTTTGGACGACCAATGATCGCAAGCTTAATTGGCTGCTCTTGAAGACGCTTATACGCAGCTTCTGCATCAGCTTCAGAAAGGTTTGCTTTCTCAATATCTTCAACAGATGTTAGATCTTCGATAGAAACTTCTTGCTCTTCGCCGTTTTCAGCAAGCTCTGCATTCAGTTTGTCAGAGAACGGTGCTAATGCACGTTCCATTAGAGCCGTTACACCACGGTTTTGCGTTGCTGCAATTTGATACATTGCATCAACACCTAGACGCCAGAATTCAGCACATGCGCTGTCTGCATCAATACCATCAACCTTGTTTACAACAAGGAAAGTTGGCTTATCACGGCTACGTAAATGTTTAGCAATTGCTTCGTCTGCTGCAGTTAAGCCTGCACGACCATCAACTAGGAACAGAACAACATCAGCTTCTTCAATCGCCGCTAATGACTGTTCAGCCATTTTTGTTTCAACGCCTTCTTCAGTACCATCAATACCACCGGTATCGATAACAATGAATTCGTGCTCTTCTAGCTCTGCTCTACCGTATTTACGATCCCTAGTTAAGCCAGGAAAGTCAGCAACAAGTGCATCCCTTGTGCGAGTAAGACGATTAAATAGCGTCGATTTACCCACGTTCGGGCGCCCGACTAGGGCAACAACAGGAATCATAACTACCTCTTACTTTTCATAGTCTTATTGACATTCTTACCGTTCATTCTTGCCTCCAGCCTATATTTTTATAAGCCTTCATCCGACAATAATATCTACAACGGATATAACAACAACGGCTCCAACTACTTATCGCAGTTGGAGCCGACAAATTTAATCTAGCGACATTATACCGATTTATTGCGGTATTTGCATTTTGTTGATTTCACCATCACGGGTCACAACAATAAAGCCATTATCGTCTAGTGCGACAGGCGGTACCGCAATACCACTGCTATCAATTTCTTCTTGTGAAACGAACTCGCCATTCTGAGTATCTAGCCAGTGTAGGTAACCTTCAGCATCACCCACCACTACATAGCCATCAATCATCGCTGGTGCGCTTAACTGACGGTATTGTAGATCCGTGTTTTGCCATAATTCGGTACCGCTACGTGCATCGACTGCTACAACATGATCTTTCGCTGTTACTAAGAATAGCTCACTACCATCAACAATAAAGTTTGTTGCTGAAGAGTAGTTACGTTTCCAAACAATTTGTCCAGAACGCAGATCGATTGATACTAATGTACCGTTGTAACCCACTGCAAATAGACGATCACCAGCAATAACAGGTGATGCATCAACATCAACTAAGCGATCAATTTCTGTTGAGCCCTTTGGTGCAGCAATTGATTGTTGCCACAACAGACGACCATCAGACATTAATGCGCCCGCTAAACGACCGTTTGCTAAGCCCCAGAACACACCACCAGAAACAGCTACAGGTGAGCTATCACCACGTAGTGTCAACGTTGGTACTTCGTTGCTTACTTGCCATTTTGACGCGCCAGTTTCAACATCTAGAGCTTCTAATACACCACTGCTGGTATTTACAACAACTAAACCATCAGCAACAAGCGGTTTTGCTAATACTTCACCAGCAACCGTTGTACGCCAAACTTCTTTACCTGTTTCAGCATCTAATGCGATAACTTTCGCATTTTCAGTGCCAACAAAAACTTTGCCGTCACCTAATACTAAACCGCCAGAAAGCTTCGCACTGTTGTCACCTTCAAGATCGGTTTCCCACTCAACTTTACCTGTTGCTGGGTTTAGTGCTTCGATAAGACCAGCACGATCTGCAACGAACACTTTATCCAGACCTACAGCAGGCGTTAGTTTTGAGTAGTAGCCATTTACGCCATCACCGACGCTACGGCTCCAATCTGTTTTTGGTGTGAAAGTATTATCAACCTTTGGCAATGGTGCCATTTGAATTGAATCAACTTCACTCGCACAACCTGATAGCACACTTACTGCAACAGCAACGGCTAAAACACGTTTTAACACTTTTTGCATCGTCATCTGCCTTATTGCGCTAAATCATCAAGCTTCATTTGCAATGCAGGTGATGAACCGTCTTGCTGAGCTTCTACATAAGCTTCACGTGCACCTGTGATATCGCCTTTTTGTAGCAAAATATCACCACGTAGTTCAGCAACTTTTGATTTCCAGCTTGGTACTGTTACTTTCTTAAGTTCAGCCAATGCTTCATCAAATTTTTGCTGTTCTGCATAAATACGAGCTAAACGTGTTGTTGCTAAAGGTAGAATCGCTTCGTCTTTAGTATTGTTAAGCACCCATTGAAGTTGCTCAACAGCGCCATTCAGATCTTGATTCTCAACCTGAACTTTTGCTAGCTGTAATGCTGTAAGCACTGCGTATTGACTGCCTTTGTTAGCATCAATAAATGTTTTTGCTTCAGCGACTGCGTCTTTGCTGTTTTCATCAAGTGCAGAAACAACTTGTGTGTAGCTATCAGATGCAACGTGTTTTGCAGCATGTACTTCAGACTGGTAGTAACGCCAGCCCCAAAGACCACCTAAACCAATCACGGCGCCTAGAACAACGGCTTTGCCGTTCTCTTGCCACCACGATTTAATCGCTTCAACCTGTTGTTCTTCTGTGGCGTAGTCGTTCACTTCCTGTCCTCTCTTAAATCAGTGCTGCCAGTTTTGCAGCAACCTCATCCTGTGCCATGGTCGTCTGCTCACCGCCGTGTAAGTCTTTTACTACTACGGTGTTTTCAGCAATTTCATTTTCTCCAAGAACTAATGCAACAGCTGCGCCAACGTTGTCTGCGCGCTTAAATTGCTTCTTGAAGTTACCGCCACCAAAGTGCGTCATTACACGTAAACCTGATACTTCAGTACGTAGCTTCTCAGCCAGTGTCATACCTGCAGCCAGTGTACCTTCACCCGCCGTTACCACGTAAACGTCTACTGAACGACGAACTTCGTCTTGTTCTAGTGCTTCCATTAGTAATACTAGGCGCTCAAGACCCATAGCAAAACCAACAGAAGGTGTCGCTTTACCACCTAGTTGTTCAACTAGACCATCGTAACGACCGCCACCACAAACAGTACCTTGTGCGCCAAGGCTCTCTGTGATCCACTCAAATACAGTACGGTTATAGTAGTCTAAACCACGTACAAGACGTTCATTTACTTGGTATTTGATGCCAGCAGCGTCTAATAGTTCACATAAACCGTCAAAGTGTTCTTTAGATTCTGGATCTAAGTACTCAGAAAGCTTAGGCGCATCAACTAGGATTTCTTGAATTGCTGCATTCTTAGTATCTAGTACACGTAATGGGTTGGTGTACATACGACGTTTTGCATCTTCATCAAGTACATCTAAGTGTTGCTCAAGGAAAGCAATAAGTGCTTTACGGTATTCTGCACGCGCTTCTAGTGAACCGATTGAGTTCAACTCTAGACGAACATGTTCGTGAATACCTAACTCACGCCACAGACGTGCAGTCATCATAATAAGTTCAGCGTCGATATCAGGACCGTTAAGACCAAATACTTCTACACCTACTTGGTGGAACTGACGGTAACGACCTTTTTGTGGGCGCTCATGACGGAACATTGGACCAATGTACCAAAGACGCTGTTCTTGGTTGTATAGCAAACCATTTTGAATACCAGCACGTACACAACCTGCTGTACCTTCTGGGCGCAGTGTTAGGCTATCGCCATTACGATCTTCAAAAGTGTACATTTCTTTTTCAACAACGTCGGTCACTTCACCGATCGCACGTTTAAACAAATGTGTTGATTCAACAATCGGCATACGAATTTCGTTATAACCGTATGCACTGATCACTTGTTTAACAGTACCTTCGACTTTTTGCCAAAGTGGAGATTGTGTTGGAAGGCAGTCGTTCATGCCTCGAATTGCTTGAATTTGTTTCGCCACGTTTATTCTCGTTAACCGCTGGGAATTGGAATCGAATATATAATGTCTTTATGAAATAGTGAACCATGCTCAATCATTATGAGCATGGTTTTTTGATTATATATCTTGTTGTTTTACATCAATGCGGTTGTTTTGATCTAACATTGATGCCTTTGCTCGAATTTTACTCTCAAGCTGATCAATCACATTGTCGTTATCAAAGCGCTCTTTTTGACGGATACCGTCTTCATAGAAAGCACTCTTACGGTTACCGCCTGCAATACCTAAATGAGAAACTTCTGCTTCACCTGGGCCGTTTACTACACAACCAATCACAGAAACATCCATTGGTACCACGATATCTTCTAGACGTTGCTCTAGCTCATTAACGGTACCGATCACATCAAATTCTTGGCGTGAACATGTTGGACAAGCAATAAAGTTGATGCCACGAGAACGGATACGCAGTGATTTTAAGATATCAAAACCAACTTTGATTTCTTCAACCGGATCGGCAGCAAGAGAAATACGTAATGTGTCACCGATACCTTCCGCTAGAAGCATACCTAGACCAACTGCAGATTTAACAGAACCTGCTCGCGCACCACCCGCTTCGGTGATACCAAGGTGAAGAGGCTGAACAATTTGCTTTGCTAGTAAACGGTAAGATTCAACAGCAAGGAAAACATCAGAGGCTTTTACGCTAACTTTGAATTGATCAAAGTTCAGACGATCTAAGATTTCCACATGGCGCATTGCTGATTCAACTAAAGCTTGCGGTGTAGGTTCACCGTACTTTTGCTGAATATCTTTTTCTAAAGAGCCACCGTTAACACCGATACGAATAGGAATGTTCTTGTCACGTGCACATTCAACCACAGCGCGAATACGATCTTCTCGACCGATATTACCTGGGTTAATACGCAGACAATCTACGCCATATTCTGCAACTTTAAGTGCAATGCGGTAATCAAAATGAATATCAGCAACAAGCGGTACATTGACTTGTTGTTTGATCACTTTGAATGCTTCCGCTGCATCCATTGTCGGTACAGAAACACGGACAATATCAGCACCAACTTTTTCTAATGCCTTGATCTGTGCAACAGTCGCTTCGACATCTGTTGTACGCGTGTTTGTCATCGACTGAACTGCGATAGGTGCACCATCGCCAATAGGCACATTACCTACGTAAATTCGGCTCGATTGACGGCGTATAATTGGTGATTCGTTATGCATTGCTTTTTCTCTAAATTACTACGGCAACTTAAGCGTTACTGGCTTCGATGATGGGTAACGACTTAAATCAAAAGGTTGACCTTTGATATTAATTTTAACGGCACCAGGTGCGCCAAGTCGAACGCGAAATGGTGCTTTACCCGCTAAATCTAATACTTGACCGACTTTCTTTACACCAGAGTCTAATCGCTTACCAGTCGCGTCACGTACGTCAATCCAACAATCGGCTGAAAAAGCTAACTGAAGCTGGGGGGCATCAGCATTTTGCTCTGTTGTTGCAGTCGCCGCTTCAGCGGTTTTCGCTGGTGCATTCGAACTGTCTGCAGGCGTTGCTGTACCAGAAGCAGATGCAGATGCTGTCGTTTGTGCCGTGCTTGATGTTGTTGATTCAGTAGCTGTAGGCGTTGTTGCCGTTGCTTCTGCTGGCTGCGCCGTGGTATCCGTTGTCGCTGAATGATCAACATTGGTATCCACCGTCGCAGGTTTCGTTGCGCTGATGGTTGCGTCATCATTCGTTAAAGTTGTCAAAATTGTTGAATCTTCACCTTGCACTTGTTTTTCATGAGCAACATTTTGATCTGCGATTATGTTTAAGGAATTAGTATTTTGATCAAGATGAATATTCTGCCACCACCAAATAGCGGTCACACCTACAAAAACAGCCGCCAGAATCCAAGTGAGTCCCATAATACGGCTGTCGTGTGCTTCACGTTTAGTACGGCGAGAAAAGCTCTGCATTTCTTGTGCATTTGGCTTGCTGTGACCGCATTTATCCAAAAGTGCAAGAACAACATTTTCTTCTAACCCCACATATTTTGCGTATGAACGCACATATCCACGTGTAAAGGTGGCTAGTTGGGCTTGCTCAAAACGATTGTTTTCAATGTCATCAATAACAGAAAGACGTAATCTTAGACGGTTAGCGATATCCTTTTGTGAATAGCCAAGTTGCTCTCGAGCTTGACGCAATACGTCACCAGGAAGATGATTCCCTTCTGTTATTTTTTGTTCTTCGTTATTTTCAGTATTCATTGGCCAAATAATTCTGATATTGCAGAGAATCTGGGTATTTCTCTTTCAGCAAAATAGCGTATTTGTTTGCCTGAGTTAAACGTCCAGCTTGTTTTTCCAACTGAATGAGTAACCACAAACTGTCTGCTGTGTACCCATATCTCTTATTAAATTTGAATAACTGTACGCGAGCATCTTTGAAATTGTTGGTCTCAATCTCAACTTGCGCCAGTTGCAACATAGATCTCGGACGATTCGGGTCATGGGCAAGCGCATTTTCAAAATAACCCGTTGCGGCTTCTAAATTGCCCTTCTTACGACTACATAAGCCTGCGTTTTCATAACTTGCCGAAATCAAATAATAATAAGGTTGTTCAATCGCTCTCACAAAAGCGGCAATGGCTTCATCGTAGCGTCCTTCACTACACAAGAATACACCATAGTTGTTTAAGACATCGCCATTTTTAGGTGAATATCTTAACGCTTGTTTGTACATCTTTTCTGCAGCGTCTTTATCACCAACTTTTTGATAATAATAAGCCATTGCATTTTGTGCACGGTAGTAGGTTGGATCATACTTTAACGCTAGCTCCAAATTTTCTCGTGCACGTTCCCACTGACCATCTTTTAAATAATTCAGGCCGAGGTTTAATCTCGCTTCTGAGGCAGCTTTAGGATCAAACTCTCTACCATTATCTGCCACTTCTACTGTGGCACAGCCTGTAAATAACAGGCATGACAATAGTGGGTATACGCTCCATCGTATCATTTTTGCTCACCTCAACATCCATGTGAAATTACGCAGTTATTTATAGAAGTCTGTTTTTAGACCGCTTTTACTGCAATTTGTTCACCCGCATTCAATTTAGCTTGGGTACGCTTGGTACGGTCGATGACATCACCAACTAACTGACCACAAGCGGCATCAATATCATCACCACGCGTTTTACGAACCGTTACGGTGAAATCGTATTCCATTAACGTTTTCATAAAACGGTCAATACGAGAATTGCTTGGCTTCTTATATGGTGAACCTGGGTACGGGTTAAACGGAATTAAGTTAATTTTCGCTGGTGTATCTTTTAATACTTTCGCTAATTGACGTGCATGTTCCATGTCGTCATTAACATGATCCAACAATACATATTCTACCGTTACTCGACCACGGTTCGCATTCGTTGAATTCACATAACGGCGAACTGCGTCCAAAAATGTTTCAATATCCCAACGGTTATTGATTGGCATGATTTGCGAACGTAGTTCATCTGTTGGTGCGTGCAATGAAATAGCAAGTGCCACGTCAATGTTACCGATCATTTGCTCAAGACCAGATACCACACCTGATGTTGATACGGTTACACGACGTTTTGATAAACCAAAACCTAGATCATCAAGCATAATTTCTAATGCTGGGATCAAGTTTTTCATATTTAATAATGGCTCGCCCATCCCCATCATTACAACGTTGGTAATTGGACGACGACCCGTTTCTTTTTGTACGCCGATTTCTTTCGCCGCACGCCATACCTGACCAATGATCTCAGATACACGTAAGTTACGGTTAAAGCCTTGCTGTGCCGTTGAGCAGAATTTACATTCCAATGCACAACCTACTTGTGATGAAACACATAGCGTTGCACGATCTTCATCAGGAATGTAAACCGTTTCAACGTCTTGATCACCCACTCGCATTGCCCATTTGATGGTGCCGTCCGCTGAGTGTTGCGCTTCAGAAACGTAAGGCGC
This sequence comes from Photobacterium leiognathi, assembly GCF_030685535.1. Classification (NCBI taxonomy): domain Bacteria; kingdom Pseudomonadati; phylum Pseudomonadota; class Gammaproteobacteria; order Vibrionales; family Vibrionaceae; genus Photobacterium; species Photobacterium leiognathi. Next base: position 2,522,845 of record NZ_CP131601.1, read on the forward strand.
GCGGATTTCAGCAACACGCTTTAATTTCTCGCGCAGCTTTTTGTTGATGTTGGTCATTTGATCGAAGTCATCACAACCGAAATGATAAATCCATTTCATGATCTGATCTGCACGGAATGGCTTCTCATTAAGTTCTTCGGCAAAGTATTTACGCAGACCTTTGCGATCGAAATCCAGCAGATTGATTTTGACAGTTGTCATCGGTTGGTGCCTCACTAAAAATGACTATTGCTGCGCCTAAATAATCAGGTGTTAAATGCAGACGTGATTATCTCGGGTTTAAGGCGCGAAATTGTACAGCCTTTACGGCATGGTTTCCACATGTTCACTCTATGGTTATTCTAGTGTTGCCAATTTAAAAACGCCACAGACAACAACGGGAAGCCTAAGCTTCCCGTTAAAAACATGATTAATCTATTCTTTCGCTAAAACCTAAGCCATCTGCTTAACATTGCTCGTCATAGATTTTTAACCATTAATTAGCCTCGTGGACAAATTTCATCTTCAGCAAAGAAGTAGGCAATTTCACGCGCTGCAGATTCTGGACTATCAGAACCATGTACTGAGTTATGACGCATGCTTAATGCAAAATCACTACGGATAGTGCCACACGCCGCTTCTTCTGGGTTTGTTTTACCCATTAACTCACGGTAACGCACGATCGCATTTTCGCCTTCTAACACTTGTACCATCACAGGACCTGAAGTCATAAATGCTACCAAGTCATCAAAGAAAGGTTTACCTTCATGCTCAGCGTAAAAACCTTGTGCTTTAGCACTGTCTAAATGCACCATTTTGGCAGCAACAATTTTCAATCCTGCATTTTCAAAACGCTGGTAGATCGCACCGATTAAGTTACGCTTTACCGCATCTGGTTTTACGATTGAGAAAGTTCTTTCGATTGTCATTATTATCGTTTCCTTTTGAGTCTTATTGCTTCCAACAAACAAAAAATGTTAGTTACAGCAACAAACCAGCAATATTAGCAAGACCTAACCCTGTTGCGCCAGCAGCCCAGCGCGGATCTGCACCATCACGGAAACTTGCAGCCAAATCGAAATGGATCCAACGGCTATTTTCTGTATCCACAAAACGCGATAAGAATGCCGCAGCATTTGATGCGCCTCCCATACCACCGCCTTTTTGTACACGGCTATTGGCAGTATCGGCATAAGGTGATGGACAGTATTCCTGATGCCATTTTTCTAGTGGTAACGGCCATGCTGGCTCATTGACCAATTCAGATAATTGCTGTGCTTGTTGTAATAATGGCTTATCTAACCCAAAGATAGCATTATAGTCACTTCCCACGGCTACCATAGCAGCCCCTGTGAGTGTTGCGGCATCAATGATAAGTGGTGCGCCTGTCTCTGAGGCTGCAATTAAACCATCCGCCAATACTAAACGCCCTTCGGCATCGGTATTGACGATTTCAACCGTAACACCATTTTTATAACTTAGCACATCACCTAACTTATAAGCGTTACCTGATACGAGGTTTTCGGCACAACATAGGATCAACTTCACACGTTGAGACAAACCTTGTTCGATAGCATAACCTAGTGCAGCAGTCACTGTTGCAGCGCCGCCCATATCGCACTTCATTGTTACCATGCCCGCACTTGGTTTTAGACTGTAACCGCCTGAATCAAAAGTGATCCCTTTACCGACTAAACACGCAGATACTGGCGCTTTAGGATCGCCTGTTGGGTTGTAGTCAACCGTTAACATCACTGGTGGTCGAGCACTACCACGACCTACGTTATGAATACCAATCCAGCCATCAGCGAGTAGCTCTTCGCCAACGATTTCTTCGGCATGAATTTTATCGCCAGCAATGTTTTTGAGAAAACTCACTGCTTCTTGCGCTAGTTTTTGAGGGTACATATCTTCAGGAGTGGCGTTCACCATAGAGCGTAACCAATCTGAACACTGACGGCGGGCATTTAATAGTTCTAACTCATCTTCATCAATCGATGCCCACTGAATATCAACACGTACCATCGTTGCTGCGAAACCACAATAGAACGCCCATTGACGTTCATAGTTCCAATCTTCACCAACAAGTCGAACTGCCAGTGCACCTTGCGACTGAATTTGACGACCCGCTTGTTGAATACGACGCAGTGGAAAATCACTACGATAGTGCACTGTTGCACTGTCTGACTCGTAACTTAGTAGTGAATTTAATCCCCAAGGGCCATTAGCTTCTTCATTTGATAAATACACATTGAGCATGATGCGATTTCCTTTCTTATTCTGATAATGCAAAAAGCCTTCTTGCAGTAAGAAGGCTTTTAATATTAAGGCGTGACTTATTTAGTTAGGATATTTGCGAGTGTTCTTACACCCATACCTGTTGCACCTGCTGACCACTGTTCATTGGCACTCTTACGGAAAGTGCCACTAGCATCAATGTGCATCCAGCCTTTCTTATAATCATCAACGAAGTATGACAAGAACGCTGCCGCAGTACTTGCGCCAGGCATAAACTCACCACTAGAGATATTAGCAAGATCGGCAAAATTAGATGGCAGCATGTTACGATGCATATCTGCTAACGGCAGCGGCCACATTCCTTCATTTTCTTCAGCTGCGGCAGTTAATGCCTGGTGTGATAACTCGGCATCAAAACTCAATAATGCGTGGTAGTCATTACCCAGTGCCATTTTTGCAGCGCCGGTTAAGGTTGCGCAATCAATCACAATCTCAGGGTTCTGGCTATTGGCGTAAATCAAACCATCAGCCAATACTAAACGCCCTTCAGCATCGGTATTTAAAATTTCAACCGTTGTACCGTTTTTGTACTTAATAATATCGCCAAGTTTTAATGCGCGACCTGAAATCATGTTTTCTGCACAACACAGCACTAATTTAATACGCTTATTTAAGCCACGTGCCATCGCTAATGCTAAACCGCCAGTTGCTAGTGCTGCACCACCCATGTCAGCTTTCATTGCTGTCATGCCGCCAGACGGTTTGATGCTGTAACCACCTGAATCAAATGTAATGCCTTTACCCACTAAACACGCAAAGACTGGTGCATCAGCATCACCTGTTGGGTTATAGTCAAGACGAAGCATTGCTGGACGGTGATCTGAGCCTCGACCTACAGCATGAATACCATTCCAGCCTTCATCTAATAGATCATTACCTTTAATGATCTTGTAGGTCACATGTTCTGGTGCAAGAGATTTAATAAACTCACCCGCACGTGCCGCTAACTGTGATGGGCGTACAACGTCTGCAGGTTGGTTAATGATTTCACGTACCCACTCAGTCGCTGTTAAACGTGCGGTAAGCTCAGCTTCATCACTATCACTTAGCGCAGGCCATGTAACAGTATTACCCGGTTTAGAGTTACGGTGACCTTGGATAAATGCCCACACATTTTCTAAATCCCAACCTTCGCCAGAAAGTGCAACCTGTTTAATGCCTTGAGCATCTAACTTACGCGCTGCACGCTGAAGATTACCCAAAGTATCATTTTCTGTTAAATGCACAACCGCACCTTCAGGGCCAAAACTGACTAACGCATTATTACCCCATTGGGCATCCGCTGCCTGTTGAGAAAGAGAAACAGTCATGATCGTCGACATCTAAAACTCCTTGAATGTAGCAACAATGAGCATGCTAAAGAAATAAACTCGTTGTCGTTTTGAATATGTAGATAGTTATGGGGGTAAAGCGAGATAATTGCAATGCAATAAAGAGAAGAATTAGCAATTCTCACTGGTGGAGAAAACAAAAAAGCACCTAATTAAATTGTTTACAATCAATTAGATGCTTTTCTTTTAAATAACCTTACTATTCAGCTTCTTCAATCCAACACATTTGTACGGCTTCTAACACCCTTTCACTGCAATGGCTTGGTTCATCATCAAACTCATCTAACGCGAGGATCCATTCACGTAACTCAGTAAAACGGATTTGTGTGGGATCGATATCAGGATATTTTTCAAATAATTCAATGGCGATATCGAGTGAATCTGTCCATTTCAAGCTCATAACTCTTCCTTCTTCATGTCTTGATAAGTCACTTAATAATAACGCTGAGATGAAAAAAAAGACTACCCTCAGGCCTGTCTCTTATACACAAATCCCTAAGCCAATGCTTGGGGATTTTTTTGAACTAATTTTATGTTTCATGATCTGATCATCTAAGCAATGATAAGGATGATTATGATGACCTATATAGAACCAACTCTTTGGGCTCAAAAACAATTCGGTCAAGCCGATCTTAATGACCCAAGACGCACTCAAAGACTCGTTGCTCTAGCTACCTCTCTGGCTGAACAACCTGGTATCCCTATCTCAAAACTCATCATCTCCCCAGCCGATATGGAAGGGGCTTATCGCTTTATTCGTAATGACCAAATCAAAGCAGAAGATATTGCAGAAGCTGGATTCTATGTCACAGCACAAGAAGCTTTTGAACAACAAACACTGCTTGCATTGGAAGATACCACTTCTCTAAGTTACTCACATCACAGCATACAAGATACACTCGGGCATTCCAATCAAGGTAATCGACACCGAGCAATGTTCGTTCATTCAACGTTGCTTTTTGCTCCCGAAACTCACACTGTAGTTGGTTTAATCGAACAACAACGCTGGACCCGAGATATTGAAAAACGTGGTCAAAGACACCAGCATGCAACTCGACCATACAAAGAAAAAGAAAGTTATAAATGGGAACAAGCATCTCGCCATGTTGCAGAGCGACTAGGCGAGAAAATGTCAGAGGTTATTTCTGTATGTGATAGAGAAGCCGATTTATTCGAGTACCTCACTTACAAGCACGAGCAACAACAACGATTTATCGTTCGCTCAATGCAAAGTCGCTGTATCGAGGAGCATGATAATCGTCTTTATGACTACGCTTCCAAGTTGTTATCAGCAGGAAGCAAAGAGCTAAAAATACCGCAAAAAGGCGGTCGTAAGTCCCGCACGGCTCATCTAGACATCAAATATGCTCCCGTGACACTTAAGTCTCCCGCTAATAAAAAAGAGTTCGATAATATCTCTCTCTACTATGTTGGATGTATAGAGCAAGGTGAGAGTGACGACAAGCTCGCATGGCATTTACTGACATCAGAGCCTGTAACGAACAAAGAGGAAGCACTTAACATCGTCAGTTATTATGAGCGTCGTTGGCTGATAGAAGATTTTCACAAGGTTTGGAAAAGTGAAGGCACGCAAGTTGAACAACTGAGAATGCAAAGTAAAGATAACTTAGAAAGGCTCAGTGTTATTTTGGCATTTATTGCTACTCGTTTACTCCAGTTAAGATTTATGAACGAATCTAAAGAGTTATCTAGTAGCTGTTGTGAACGGGTGTTAAAAGGTAAAGCGTGGAAGCTTATGTGGTTAAAATTGGAGAAGAAAAAGCTGCCCAAAGAAGCACCAAATATATCGTGGGCTTACAAAAGTATTGCACGGTTAGGTGGTTGGAAAGATACCAAGCGGACGGGTCGCGCTTCTGTAAAGACATTATGGCAAGGATGGTTTAGGTTACAAACCATCCTTGAAGGATATGAACTAGCTAAGTCTCTTGAACACAATGACTTGTGATCAAGAGACAGCCCTCAGGCAGCCTTTTTTACAACTTAGTGATTTTCAGACGCAAGGTTTAGCGTGTAGCGTGGAATTTCCACTACTAAATCTTCATCTGCAACACGTGCTTGGCAACCAAGACGTGATTCAGGCTCAAGACCCCATGCTTTATCTAGCATATCATCTTCTAATTCATCACTCTCTTCTAGTGAATCAAAGCCTTCACGGATCACAACGTGACAAGTAGTACATGCACAAGATTTTTCACACGCATGTTCAATACCAATGCCGTTACGTAACGCTACATCAAGGACAGTTTCACCCGCTTCAGCTTCTAATACTGCACCTTCTGGGCATAGGTCTTCGTGGGGAAGTACAACAATCTTAGGCATGCTTAAACCTCATCAATAGACTGACCAGCCAATGCTCGACGAATAGATTGATCCATTCGACGTGAGGCAAATTCTTGGCTCGCTTTGTCTGTTTTCTTAATTCCAGCTTCAATTGCTCGGGTATCTGTACCCTGACGTAATTGAACTAGTTCCATCATTACTGCTTCTAATTCTGCACGCTCTTCTGCACTTAATAAGGTATCACCATCTGCAGCAAGTGCTGTGATCAAACCTTCAAGTACACGATCGGCTTCTACTTGCTGTTCGGCCAATGCACGTGCGTCTTTATCATCTTGCGCATAGGTCATTGAGTCACGCAGCATGGTTGCGATTTCATCTTCAGATAAACCGTAAGAAGGCTTAACTTGAATTGAAGATTGTACGCCGCTACTCTTCTCCATAGCCGTTACAGACAATAAACCATCAGCATCCACTTGGTATGTCACACGGATATGTGCAGCGCCTGCTGCCATTGCCGGAATACCACGTAGGGTAAAACGTGCGAGTGAACGACAATCATCTACCATCTCACGTTCACCTTGAACTACGTGAACAGACATTGCCGTTTGACCATCTTTAAACGTGGTAAATTCTTGTGCGCGGGCAACAGGGATAGTGGTGTTACGAGGAATGATTTTCTCAATCATGCCGCCCATGGTTTCAATACCCAGCGACAACGGGATCACATCAAGCAGTAACATGTCTGAATCAGGCTTGTTACCCACTAGAATGTCCGCTTGAATCGCAGCACCAATTGCAACCACTTTATCAGGGTCAATCGACGTTAATGGTGTTTTATCAAAGTAATCACCCACCATTTCACGCACTAGCGGTACACGTGTTGAACCACCAACCATCACCGTTTCAATCACTTCATCTGCCGTAATATCAGCATCTTTTAATGCGCGGCGACATGCCATCAGTGTCTTTTTCACTAATGGTTGAATTAATGTGTTGAATTGCTCTCGGCTGATCTCACCTTGCCAGCCCAAGACATCCAGTGCTACAACATCAGCATCCGTTAGCGCCACTTTAGCCGCTTGTGCTGCATCTTGTAATGCACGACGCTGTTGTGCTGTTAGTGCTTCGGTGTAGTTCGCTTGCTCTAGGATCCAATTTGCCAATAAGTGGTCAAAGTCATCACCACCTAATGCTGAATCACCACCTGTCGCTAATACTTCAAATACGCCTTTTGATAAACGTAGAATTGAAATATCAAACGTACCGCCGCCTAAATCGTAAACCGCAATAACGCCTTCTTGACCAGAATCTAAGCCGTAAGCAATCGCTGCTGCTGTTGGCTCATTCAATAAGCGAAGTACATTTAGGTTAGCTAATTTCGCGGCATCTTTCGTACCCGCACGTTGGGCATCATCAAAATAAGCAGGAACAGTGATCACTACACCTTCAAGCTCGCCACCTAACGCATCTACAGCACGTTGGCTGAGCGATTTAAGAATTTCAGCAGAAACTTGAACAGGGTTAACTTTACCGCTACGGGTTACTAACTGTGGTAAGCCATTTTCTGATGCTTCAAACTGGTATGGCAGTTGTGGGTAACGTTGCTCAATATCAGCAAGAGAACGTCCCATAAGACGCTTTACTGATAAAATAGTATTGGCAGGATCTTGTTGAGCAAACGCGCGAGCGGCATCACCAGTTAATACGGCTTCGTCAGCAAAATGTACAACAGAAGGTAAAATTGCACGGCCTTCTGCATCATTTAATGTTTCTGCAACGCCACTACGAACCGCAGCAACCAATGAATTCGTTGTACCTAGATCAATACCCACCGCTAACTTATGTTGATGCGGTGCAGCACTTTGACCTGGTTCAGCAATCTGTAATAGTGCCATTGTCATTCCTATCTAAATAGCGAATATGGATGATTAATCGAATAGCGACTCTTCAAGGCGCTCAACTTCATCACGCAATTTCACAATAAACTTTAATTTACGTACCGCATCAGCAGCTTCTTCCCACTTTTCGTTATTTAATAATACGGTAAGTTGGGCTAATTGCTCTTTATACATCGCTGATGCTTGTTGCTCAAAATCAAACAATGCGCTTTCGGGATCTGATGAGTCAGGAATCGCTTCTAATGCTTCTCGCAGTTCCATTTGTTGCATCAAGAACGCCATATCTTGCAATGTTTTTTGCTCACCACGAATATCTTCATCTCGCTCGGCCAGCATATATTCAGCACGGGATACCGGATTTTTTAACGTTTGAAAAGCATCGTTAATTTGCGCTGCTTTTTGAACGGCAAGTAAGCGGTCACGCTCTGATGCTGTCGCATAATTATCGGGATGAAAATGACGTTGTAGTTCACGGAACTGAGTGGCAAGTTGGCTACCGTCTAGTTCAAACTGAAAAGGTAGTCCAAATAATTCGAAATGATTCATATTGCGACCATCTATAAAAATTAAACCTGACAACCAACTCGCCTATGACGATCAGCTATCAGGTTTAACTGAAACACTAAAAACGTTTATACGTTGAAGCTTTCGCCACAACCACATTCGCTTGATACGTTAGGGTTGTTAAACTTAAAGCCTTCATTCAGACCTTCTTTGGCGAAATCTAATTCAGTACCTTCAAGGTAAACTAAACTTTTTGCATCAACGATAATTTTAACGCCTTTCTCTTCGAAGACTTGATCTCCTTCGTCAAGTTCGTCAACGAACTCAAGGATGTAAGCCATTCCTGAACATCCTGAAGTACGAACCCCAAGGCGTAGGCCAAGACCTTTGCCACGATTGGCTAAAAAAGTCGATACGCGACTTGCAGCCGCTTCAGTGATTGTAATGGCCATACCTCAACCCTCAGAAAGTTATTCTTGCTCGTGTTTCTTTTTGTAATCGCTAACTGCTGCTTTAATTGCATCTTCTGCAAGAATAGAACAGTGAACCTTAACCGATGGTAGCTCAAGTTCTTCAGCAATCGCTGAGTTCTTGATTGATGCTGCTTCGTCTAGTGTTTTACCTTTAACCCACTCAGTGATTAAAGAGCTAGATGCGATTGCAGAACCACAACCGTAAGTTTTAAATTTCGCATCTTCGATGATGCCTTCTTCAGTTACTTTGATCTGAAGTTTCATTACGTCGCCACATGCTGGTGCACCCACCATGCCGCTACCTATATTTTTGTCGTCTTTGTCAAATGAACCCACGTTACGCGGATTTTCATAATGATCGATGACTTTTTCACTATATGCCATGATAAATTTCCTCGAAATCAGTCTAACCGCAGATTAGTGGTGTGCCCACTCAACTGTGTCTAAATCAATACCTTCTTTATACATATCCCAAAGTGGTGACATTTCACGTAGTTTATCTACTGCACCTTTAATTTGAGCTACTGCATAATCCACTTCTTCTTCTGTGGTGAAACGACCAAATGAGAAGCGAATAGAACTGTGTGCTAGTTCGTCATTTAGACCAAGTGCACGTAGTACGTAAGAAGGTTCTAGACTTGCAGAAGTACATGCTGAACCAGATGATACTGCAAGATCTTTTAATGCCATCAGTAGCGATTCGCCTTCAACGAAAGCAAAGCTAATGTTTAGGTTATTTGGAACACGTTGTTCAAGATCACCGTTGATAGACATTGCTTCAATACCTTCAAGGCCTTTTAGCAAGCGATCACGTAATTGAACAGCGTGTTTGTAATCTTGTTCCATTTCTTCTTTAGCTATACGGAATGCTTCACCCATACCCACAATTTGGTGAGTTGGTAGTGTACCAGAACGGAAACCACGCTCATGACCACCGCCGTGCATTTGTGCTTCAAGACGAATACGAGGCTTACGACGTACGTATAGTGCGCCAATACCTTTTGGACCGTAAATTTTGTGTGCAGAGAAAGAGATCAAGTCCACTTTCATTTCTTGAACATCAATCGGTAGTTTACCAGCAGATTGTGCCGCATCTACGTGGAAAACAGTTTTGTTTTCACGACATAGCTCACCAATTGCTGCGATATCTTGTACTACACCAATTTCATTGTTCACGTGCATGATTGAAACAAGAACTGTGTCTTCACGCATAGCATCACGTAGTTTAGCGAGATCAATAAGACCGTTTGATTCTGGCTCAAGGTAAGTTACCTCAAAACCTTCACGCTCTAGCTGACGACATGGGTCAAGAACCGCTTTATGTTCTGTTTTACAGGTAATAACGTGCTTACCTTTTTTGCTATAAAAGTGAGATGCACCTTTAATCGCAAGGTTATCTGATTCCGTAGCACCAGAGGTAAATACGATCTCACGTGGATCTGCATTTACTAAATCAGCAATATGTTCACGAGCAGCATCAACTGCTTCTTCTGCCTGCCAACCATAACGGTGAGAGCGTGAAGCTGGGTTACCGAAGTTACCTTCCATAGTTAAGCACTGCATCATCTTCTCGGCAACGCGAGGATCAACAGGGCAAGTAGCGGAATAATCAAAATATATTGGCAGTTTCATTTTCTTCTCCGAAAACACGAACGTCTGGTCTCTAGGAGCGGACATCGACACCTATTGTTGTGGCGCTGTCGTGTAATTTTTTATGTCCAAAAGATGCTTTAGCATTCTCCTGTAGGATCTCGTCCTGACGTTCAGAAATACTTTGTACATCATTATCTTTCATCAACTCACCAAGAGTGATGTTATTTAAAAAGCCGCTAATACGATCGCTTAAGTCATGCCACAACGTGTGGGTTAAACAACGAGCACCGCCTTGGCAGTCTCCTTTCCCATGACATTTGGTTGCATCCACTGACTCATCAACAGCTGCGATCACCATACCAACAGCAATATCTGATGCTTCTTCGCCTAAACGGTAACCACCGCCAGGTCCACGCACACTCGTTACTAAACCTGCTTTGCGAAGACGCGAAAATAATTGTTCTAAGTAAGACAGCGATATCCCTTGACGCTCTGAAATATCCGCCAACGGAACCGGTCCATTATGCGAGTGCAATGCTACATCTAACATTGCTGTTACCGCGTATCTTCCTTTTGAAGTCAACTTCATAACATTGCTACCTGCTTGAATAGTTTAAGCAAGTTTCTCATAACCAACTAAAACAGTCAAGTATTTACCTGACCAATTTACTTGGTTATTCACCCTTACGAGTAAAATGGTTATTTGTTGTTCTTTTCTAGGGTTTCAATGGTTTTTTCTACTGACGATAAAATACCTCGTAAGATATTTAGCTCTTGCTGCTCGGGACGAGCACGAGTAAATAAACGACGTAATTTTGCCATCACCATGCCTGGGTGATTTTTATTTATGAAGCGGGTTTGACGAGTGACGTGTTCTAAGTGAACGTAAAATCGTTCAAGCTCTTCTGCGCGAGGATATTCTTCAACTTGCGTTTTACTCGTATGTTTTTGGCTTTCCAAATATGCCATACGGACTTCATAACTTACCGTCTGTACTGCCATTGCCAGATTCAATGAACTATATTCTGGATTTGCTGGAATATAGACATGGCAATGACACTTTTGTAATTCTTCATTCGTTAAGTCGGTACGCTCGCGACCAAATAAGATCGCAACATTATGGTGCTCTGATTCAGCAACCACCTTAATACCGTTTTCACGAGGATCTAATTGCGGCCATTCTAGAGTACGAGAACGCGCACTAGAGCCCACAACTAAACCACAATCGGATACTGCTTCATCAAGTGTTTTTACAATCTTTGCATTTTCCACTACATCAGCGGCTCCAGCAGCTAATGCAATTGTATGGCTATCAATCTCACAAGCCGGATCAACTAATACTAGATTCGTCAAACCCATAACCTTCATGGCACGAGCCGCTGAACCAATATTGCCTGGATGTGATGTACCCACTAATACAACGCGAATTTTATCTAACATGATGAAACAAGATTCCACAATTAACTAAAGCTGGGGGATTTTAGCACAGCCATAACAAAAATGGAGAAAACATGTGTTTTTGATATCAGTAATTATCTATTACTACTATTCAATAATCAGATTGTGCTAATCAAGGTTATTTATCTATGTTTAGTACGCATTAACCAGCACAAACGCGCAATAGATTCGTATCAATGACGAAAAAATAACCACTTCCTTTTTTTTTTAGCTCTGTTATACTCGCCGCCGCTTTTTAGTTCTTTAACATCCGTTGGGAAGATCCTATGCATCCGATGCTTAATATTGCCATTCGCGCTGTGCGAAAGGCTGGTGACCATGTCATTAAATCTCTAGAAAAACCTCAATCTATTGAAGTTGCTAATAAAGGTAATGATGTTGTTACCAATATCGATCATGAAGCAGAAGCTATCATCATCGATACTATCCTTAAGTCTTACCCTGATCACTGCATCGTTGCAGCTGAATCTGGTAACAAAGAAGGACGTGACAAAGAGTGTCAATGGATTATCGACCCAGTGGATGGCACCAAGAACTTCGTTCGCGGTTACCCACACTTTGCAATTTCTATCGCACTACGCATGCGTGGTCGTACTGAAGTTGCTGCTGTTTACGATCCTGCTCGTAACGAACTATTCACTGCAACACGCGGTGCTGGCGCTCAGCTAAACAGCCAGCGTATTCGTGCTTCTCAACCTCGCGATCTAACAGGTACTGTTCTAGCAACAGGTCTACCTTTCGCTGCTAAGCAACACGCAGAAAGCTACCTAAAAATCCAAAATGCACTATTTATCGAGTGTGATGACATGCGTCAATCAGGCTCAACAGCATTGGATCTATGTTACCTAGCTGCTGGTCGTGTTGACGGCGTATTTAAACTAGGTCAAAAGCCTTGGGAAATTGCTGCGGGTGAACTAATCGCGCGTGAAGCTGGTGCTATCTGTGCTGACTTTACTGGTAACACTAACTACCTAACAACTGGCAACATCGTTGCTGGTAACGCTCGTGTAGTTAAGCCAATGCTTGCTAAAATCCGTGAATTCGGTAGCGATGCACTAACTAAATAATCATTTAGTTATCCAGTAAGAATAAAAGCCCTGCTGATATTTATCAGCAGGGCTTTTTTATTGTACATCTATATAATAAGGCGTCTCATTACCATATAATTACTTTATAGTATATTTAATACCTTTAAAGAATTATGAATACCTTGTCTTTAAGTAAACTTTCCATTGAAGTTTACCCTACGGAATTATCAGATAAATATAGCCCGCTATGGACTTATCGCCTCAAGTTTCTCACTCGTGGCTTTTTTTATAAATCTTCACTACAAAAGCTCGTCAATGGTATAGATCCGACGCTACTAGCAACCTTATGTAAAAGACACAACCGTTTCATTGAAAAACCTTTTCGTCCTTACATAACAAATACTGCAGCACCGAGCCAGCGTGTAGCGTTTATTACTAAACACTATCAGTTCATTTCTAATGAATTACCATCAGCAACAAAAGAGCATATTTTTGCCAACAGCAAGGGGCTAAAGTTAGTTTCATTCATTGTTGATGATCAAGAGTACTCACTTAACCTAACCTTTGATGGTCGCTACCAAAAAGAAGGCGAACTTTGCTTAGTCTTGTTTGATGCACAAGGTAATAACTTTTATACCGTAACGTTTATCGTAAATAATCAAGACGGTAAACGGAGTATCATTATAGGTGGGTTACAGGGGCCTGCTAGCAACGAAGAAAATAACCTTAAAATAAAAAGACTCACTAAAACATTACATGGTCAAAGACCAAAAGATTTAATGATAAAAATGATGACGTTTATTGCCAACTGCTGGCAAGCAGATCATTTATTAGCGATCAAAAACGAGTCCCATACCTATTGCGCCAAACGTTATAAATCTAAAAAATACGGTAGTTCAAGGATCAAAACAGACTACAACCGCCATTGGGAAGCATTAGGTGGTACAGAATACGATACACATTTTTATCAATTACCGATGGAAGATGTACGTCGTGATCCGGAAGATATTTCACGCCCTAAGCGTGCAATGTATCGCCGACGTTATGAATGGCTTGATCAAGTCAAAGCTGAGATTCAACAAATCATCGCCTTAAAACAATAAAAAAAGGATCGCTTATGCGATCCTTTTTATTAAGAATTTATGCTTACCAATTATGGCATTGCATCAAATTCCTCACCTTCTTTCTCAACCAGTGTTGGCATCAAGTGCTCACGAGTAATACCCAGTTTAAGCGCAAGCGCCGATGCAACGTAAATTGAAGAGTAAGTACCGATAGTAATACCGATCAATAACGCTAATGCAAAACCGTGGATCATGCTGCCGCCTAATACGAACAAAGCAATCACTACAAATAAGGTGGTACCCGATGTGATCAAAGTACGACTTAATGTTTGTGAAATTGAATTATTCATGATTTCAGCAGGGCTTTCTTTACGCATCTTACGGAAGTTCTCACGGATACGGTCAAAGACAACGATAGTATCGTTCAATGAGTAACCGACAACCGTAAGTAACGCCGCGACAATCGTTAGATCAACTTCTACTTGTAGTAAAGAGAAGATACCAACGGTAATGATGATATCGTGCGCCAATGACATTACCGCACCTGCGGCTAAACGCCATTCAAAACGCAATGACACGTAAAGTAAGATACATAGCAATGCAATCAGAATTGCCATACCACCCGCTTCAGCTAGTTCATCACCCACATTCGGACCAACGAACTCAATACGGCGCATTTCAACAGATTGCGCAGTACCTTCTTTTAAAGCATCGATGATTTGGTTACCTAACACTTCACCTTTAACATCATCACGCGGTTGTAAACGTACCATGACATCACGTGCTGTACCAAAGTTTTGTACAATGGCATCACCAAATCCCGCTTTCTGTAATGATTCACGGATCAAGGGTAAATTAGCTGGCTCTTTGAAGCTCACTTCAATCAGCGTTCCGCCAGTAAAGTCTAAGCCCCAGTTAAGCCCTTTTGTTGCAATCGTACCAATGGATCCTGCGATCATTAATAGCGAGAAAACAAAAGCAACTTTTGACCAACGCATGAAGTCGACGACTTTGTCCGCATTCAATAATTCTCTCATCTCAGCGTCCTCTTAAATCGACAACTTATCTACGCGTTTGCCGCCGTAGATCAAGTTAACCACGGCACGTGTGCCGACAATCGCTGTGAACATCGAAGTCAAAATACCAATCGATAATGTCACGGCAAAACCTTTGATCGCACCAGTACCCACAGCAAATAGAATAATTGCTGTAATTAAGGTGGTAATGTTCGCATCGGCAATGGTGCTAAATGCATTGCCATAACCTTGCTGGATAGCTTGTTGTGGACTGCGACCTTCACGTAATTCTTCACGAATACGTTCAAAGATCAGCACGTTCGCATCAACAGCCATACCGACGGTTAATACAATACCGGCGATACCTGGTAAGGTCATGGTAGCCCCTGGGATCATCGACATGACACCGATAATCAATACCAAGTTCATCATTAGTGCAAGGTTTGCGATCAAGCCAAAGCCACGGTAGTAAAGCAGTGTAAATAGCATTACCGCCACCATACCCCAGATACACGCTTGCACACCCATATCAATGTTTTGCTGACCCATTGATGGACCAATGGTACGTTCTTCAACAATTGAGATTGGCGCAATCAGGGCACCTGCACGAAGCAATAGCGACAAGTTATGCGCTTCTGCTTGTGAGTCGATACCTGTAATACGGAAGTTACGACCAAGTGCCGATTGAATCGTTGCTTGGTTGATCACTTCTTCGTGTTTTTCAAGGATCACTTTACCGTCAGGACCACGTTTTCCGCTGTCTTTGTACTCAGTAAATACCGTTGCCATCAGCTTACCGACATTGTTCTTAGAGAACGCAGTCATCTTGCTACCACCTTCGGTATCTAGCGAGATATTCACCTGTGGGCGACCATATTCATCAGCACTTGAACTTGCATCGGTAATGTGAGAACCCGCTAGGATCACACGTTTTTTCAGTACCGCAGGGCGACCATCACGTGTCATCTTCACTTCACTACCCGCAGGTACACGACCTGCAGCAGCGGCAGCTAAATCAGCACTGCTGTCTACTTCACGGAACTCAAGGGTTGCTGTTGCACCTAAAATTTCTTTTGCACGTGCCGTGTCTTGAACACCCGGTAACTCAACCACAATACGGTTTGCGCCTTGACGCTGTACCAGTGGTTCAGCCACACCCAGTTCATTTACACGGTTACGTAAAATGGTGATGTTTTGGTCAACAGCATAATTACGGATTTCCTGTAAGCGCTCTTCAGTAAATTTAGCCGTTAATACAAAACGACCATTTGTTTCACTGGTAGTAAACACCATATCAGGATGCAATTTTTCTAACGCCAGTTCAGCTTGTTCTAATTGCGCTTCATCACGAAGGCGAACTTGAACGCTGTCTTTCGTTTTACTGATTGCACGGTAGCGAATTTTTTCCTCACGCAGCTCAGTACGGAACGTTTCTTCTTGCTGACCAAGAAGTTTTTCCATTGCTGCGTCCATATCAACTTCCATTAAGAAGTGAACACCACCACGTAAATCCAAACCTAATTTCATTGGTGTCGCACCAATAGATTCAAGCCATGAAGGAGTGGCAGCGGCAAGGTTTAGTGCTACAACGTAGTCTTTACCTAATTCACCATTAAGGATATCGCGGGCACTGATTTGAGTATCAGTATCATTGAAGCGGACAAGTACAGAGCCATTTTCAAAAACAGCTGACTTGTAAGGGATATTGTTCTTTTTTAAATCTTCGGTAACGGTATCCAGAGCGCTCATATCAACCGAGGCGCCGCGCGCCCCGGTGATTTGAATCGCTGGATCTTCACCGTACACGTTAGGAAGTGCGTAAAGCAAACCAATGATAAGTGCGAACAACACCATCAGGTTCTTCCATAGGGGGTATCGGTTAAGCACTGCTATGATCCTTCAAAGCGAATGTTTTATTTTTGCAGTATTAAAGAGACTGCATAGTGCCTTTTGGCAGAACTGCAGTAACGAAATCTTTTTTGATTGTTACTTCAGTATTGTTATTTAGCGCAATAACAATGTAATCACTGTCAGCAGATACTTTAGTGATACGACCTAGTAGACCGCCATTTGTCATTACTTCATCGCCTTTGCCCATTGAGCTCATCAGCGCTTTATGCTCTTTCACACGCTTAGCTTGTGGACGGTAAATCATGAAGTAAAAAATAACAGCGAATAGACCAAGCATGATGAATAGCTGCATGCTACCGCCTTGAGGGGCACCTTCTGCTGCTGCGTGTGCTTGTGAGATAAATAAACTCATTAATAACGTCCTCGTTTAAACATTTAATGGTGGAACTTCACGGTCTCGACGAGCGTAGAATTCTTCTACAAACGCATCGAAACGATCTTCTTCAATTGACTTACGAATACTTTCCATTAGACGTTGGTAGTAGCGTAAGTTATGAATGGTATTTAAGCGTGCACCTAAGATTTCATTACACTTATCTAGATGATATAGGTACGCTTTTGAATAGTTACGACAAGTGTAACAGTCACAATGCGGATCTAAAGGCGTTGTGTCTGTTTTATGTTTCGCATTGCGGATCTTGATCACACCACCAGTCACAAATAAGTGACCATTACGGGCATTACGTGTTGGCATTACACAGTCAAACATATCAATACCGCGACGAACACCTTCCACTAGATCTTCAGGTTTACCTACGCCCATAAGGTAGCGAGGCTTATCTTCTGGAAGTTGTGGACATGTGTGCTCAAGAATGCGGTGCATGTCTTCTTTAGGCTCACCTACAGCTAGACCACCTACAGCGTAACCGTCAAAACCAATATTCGTTAGGCCTTCAACTGATACATCACGTAAGTCTTCGTAAACACCACCTTGAACAATACCGAATAATGCATTCGGGTTTTCAAGTTTGTCGAAGTGATTACGGCTGCGCTTAGCCCAACGTAGTGACATTTCCATCGATTTCTTCGCTTCTTCGTGCGTCGCTGGGTATGGCGTACACTCGTCGAAAATCATTACGATGTCAGAACCTAGGTCTTTTTGAATTTCCATCGACTTTTCAGCGTCCATGAAAATCTTGTCACCGTTTACAGGGTTACGGAAGTGAACACCTTCTTCAGTGATCTTACGTAGAGAACCAAGGCTAAATACTTGGAAACCGCCTGAATCGGTAAGGATAGGACCTTGCCATTGCATGAAGTCATGTAAATCACCGTGTAATTTCATTACTTCTTGACCAGGGCGAAGCCATAAGTGGAAAGTGTTACCTAACAGGATTTGCGCACCTGTGTCTTTCACTTCCTCAGGCGTCATACCTTTAACTGTACCGTAAGTACCCACTGGCATAAATGCAGGCGTTTCTACTGTACCGCGTTCAAACTGCAAGCGACCACGACGAGCGCGTCCTTGAGTTTTATCTAATTCAAATTTCACAAAACCTCCAAAAGCCAGAGAAACAATCTGACGAATTTCCCATTACAGGACCTAGCTCCACCAGCACATGCTGAGAAACCACATAAACAATCATGATAATGATGATTGCCAGCTTAGCTTTAGCTACATCAATTACAAGATTAACTAAAGCGTAGCGGAAGAACGTCATGCTGTGACTGGGTTATATAACAGAATTTATACTAAGCCACAGACACAACAAAGGCTGCAATTGTAACAAAAAGCAGCCTTAATCTTTACTCGTTATAACAAGCGTAAAACTATCGGGTTTTACGCGTCTTTACGAGTAATGAACATTGAATCACCATAACTGAAGAAGCGGTACTTATTTGCCACTGCTTCATGGTAAGCATTCATTGTATTTTCATAGCCAGCAAAAGCGCTAACTAACATAATTAGAGTTGATTCTGGTAAGTGGAAATTAGTAATTAATGCATCCACTAACTGGAACTGATAACCAGGGAAAATAAAGATATCTGTATCACCAAAGAATGGCTTAAATTCAGTACCTTTCTTTAATGCATCTTGTGCAGCACTTTCTAAAGAACGCACAGATGTTGTACCCACAGCAATAACACGACCACCGTTAGCACGCGTTTCATTAACTGCAGCAACCACTTCTTCAGGTACTTCAACATATTCCGAGTGCATGTGGTGATCATTGATGTCATCCACACGTACAGGCTGGAATGTACCTGCGCCAACATGCAAGGTTACAAACGCAAAGTTTACACCTTTTGCTTTCAGATCAGCCATTAGCTTATCGTCAAAATGTAAACCCGCCGTTGGTGCGGCTACTGCGCCCGGTTTTGCATTATAAACCGTTTGGTAACGCTCTTTATCTGCATCTTCATCAGGACGATCAATGTAAGGCGGTAATGGCATGTGACCGACGATATCAAGGATCTCTAGTACTGTTTTATCGCTGTTAAAGCGAATTTCAAACAGTGCATCATGACGTGCAACCATCTCAGCTGAGAATTCACCATTTTCACCCAACAATAGCTCATTACCAGGCTTTGGTGGCTTAGAGGCACGAACGTGAGCCAAAATAGATTTGTCATCAAGCATGCGTTCAACTAGCACTTCAATTTTGCCACCCGACGCCTTATGCCCAAACATACGCGCAGGGATCACTCGGGTATTATTAAATACAAGTAAATCGCCCGGTTGAACAAGATCTAACACATCTTTAAAACATTTATGCGCTAATTCACCCGTATTGCCCGTCATTTGAAGTAAACGACTCGCGGTACGTTCTGGTTGAGGATAACGAGCAATTAACTCGTCTGGTAGTTCAAAATCAAAATCTGAAACTTGCATTGTATTACGCCCTAAATCACAGCAAGCGGGCATTATATACTTAACTTCCCCCAAGATGCGAAGCCAACTGTTATTTCACTCGATTAAAATGGATAATTTTCGCTAAACCATTAAAACAAACGCTCATCACTTCCACTTAACCCAAGCAATATCCACACAGAATATATTGAAATATTTGATATTCATCATGCGTTTTTGCAACGCAATTCGATATATTGAAGAAAAGATAAGCAAATTACTCGTCTATTTGCTGTTTTTACCGCACTTGTATGGAGGTTAATATGTTCACAGTTGCTTATATGATGACACCCCAACCTCGAACCTTATCACGCAATGATACTTTGCTAGATGCAAAGGAAATGATGGAAAAACTATCTATCCGTCATATTCCTATTACTGACCATAAAAATGAATTGATAGGACTCGTTAGCCAGCGTGATATTCTTTCCGCCCAAGATTCAAATCTCAAATCCATTATCGAAAACCCGCTATCCTCAACTCTTGATGTCCTACTTGATCGTTCAATGAATACTAAAGTAATGAGTGTTGATTATCGTGCAGGATTAAAACAAGCCGCACTGTATATGCAAAAACATAAAATAGGCTGTTTACCTGTAGTAAAAGAGAAAAAGCTGATCGGTATTATCACAGATTCAGACTTTGTCGCGATTGCGATTACATTGATAGAAACACTGGAAGAAGTTGATCCCATCGAGTCTGATTTCGAAACACTCGACATGCTAGACGAATAAAAAAGGGGAGCGTCATGCTCCCCGATGATAACGTAATAGTCAGTACTCATTTAAAGCTGCGGCCTATACTTAAGTACTGCTGATAACAACACTTTGCTAGGATAGTTAGTAAACACGTTATCTTAAAAATATTATTCATTGCGATGCAGCTTAATTACTTAAACTGATCTTCTTCTGTAGAACCAGTCAGTGCTGTTACCGAAGAATTACCGCCTTGAATCGTATTAGTCATGGTATCGAAGTAGCCCGTTCCCACTTCTTGCTGGTGCGCAACGAAGGTATAGCCTTTCTCTGCCGCTTCAAATTCAGGACGTTGTACTTTCTCAACGTAATGACGCATCCCCTCACCTTGCGCGTAAGCATGTGCTAATTCAAACATGTTAAACCACATATTATGGATACCCGCTAAGGTGATGAACTGGTACTTATAGCCCATGTCTGAAAGCTCTTGCTGGAATTTAGCAATGGTTTCAGCATCAAGGTTTTTCTCCCAGTTAAACGATGGAGAACAGTTATAAGCCAGTAACTGATCTGGGTATTGCGCATGGATCGCTTCAGCAAATTTGCGCGCTTCTTCTAAACATGGAGTTGCGGTCTCACACCAGATTAAATCTGCGTATGGTGCGTATGCTAAGCCACGAGCAATAGCCTGATCGATACCAGCACGGACACGGTAGAAACCTTCTGCGGTACGATCACCAATAATGAAGTCTTTGTCATATGGGTCGCAATCAGAGGTTAATAAATCCGCAGCATTTGCATCTGTACGAGCAATTACCAGTGTAGTTGTGCCAGCCACATCTGCCGCTAAGCGGGCAGCGACCAACTTTTGCACCGCTTCTTGAGTAGGAACCAGTACCTTACCGCCCATGTGACCACATTTTTTCACCGACGCTAGCTGATCTTCAAAGTGAACACCAGCAGCACCTGCTTCAATCATGCTACGCATAAGCTCATAAGCATTAAGTACGCCACCAAAACCCGCTTCCGCATCAGCGACAATCGGTAAGAAATAATCAACACCGTCTTCTGGGTTACCACCATTCGCCCATTGAATTTGATCGGCACGGCGGAAAGAATTATTAATACGTTTCACCACAGCAGGCACAGAATCTACTGGGTACAACGACTGATCGGGATACATGGTCGATGCAGTATTATTATCTGCCGCCACTTGCCAGCCTGATAAATAAATCGCTTCAATACCGGCTTTTGCTTGCTGAACAGCCTGGTCACCTGTTAGTGCGCCCAAACAATTCACATACCCTTTTTTCGCTTCACCATTAACTAATTGCCATAACTTGTCAGCACCAAGCTGAGCAATAGTATTAGCTGGAGCAAACGAGCCGCGTAGATTAATGACTTCTTCCGCACTATAAGTACGCTTAACATGTTTCCAACGTGGGTTTTCCGCCCAGTCTTTTTCAATTGCTTCAATTTGTTGTTGGCGTGTTAATGTCATAATGGTATCCCTCGTATCTATCCGCTTTCATCCGTTGGTATGACGGTTAATTGATACTAATTTTCAACATACATCTGGTACTGCGACCCTCAACTACCTCGGATTCTCTTTGTTATACAAACGCTATGGCGTTTAATTTAAATATTCATAACCATGTAAGGTTAAGAAGTTTTCTAACTCTTCACTTGTGGTCAGCTTTGCCATCAATTCAGCCGCTTCATCAAAGCGTCCTTGATTAAAGCGAACATCACCTAACTCTTCTTTTAAAACCAACATTTCTTCAGCTAGCATTTGCTCAAACAACGCTTTAGTAACCACTTTACCGTTTGATAACGCTTGCTTATGTTTGATCCACTGCCAAATCGAGGCTCGGGAAATTTCAGCGGTTGCCGCATCTTCCATTAATCCATAAATTGGCACACAACCATTACCGGAAATCCATGCTTCAATGTATTGCACCGCGACACGAATATTGTGACGCATTCCCTCTTCTGTTCGTTCGCCATCACAAGGCGCTAATAACTCATTTGCCGTAATCGGCGCATCGTTATCACGGGTGATATCTAATTGGTTTTTACGATCGCCGAGTACGTGATCAAATACCCCACATGCGGTATCAGCAAGACCTGGGTGCGCAACCCATGTACCATCGTGTCCATTACTTGCCTCAAGTGCTTTATCGGTTTGAATTTTATTTAAAACCCATGCTTGGCGCTGTGGATCTTTAGATGGAATAAAGGCTGCCATCCCTCCCATAGCAAAAGCACCACGACGATGACACGTACGAACTAACAAGCGTGAGTACGCATTAAGAAAAGGCTTTTCCATTGTTACAACTTGGCGATCGGGTAAGATGCGATCTGGATATTGGCGTAAGGTTTTTATATAGCTGAAGATATAATCCCAACGACCACAATTAAGCCCGACAATGTGCTCTTTTAAATTAAATAGGATCTCATCCATTTCAAAAACAGCAGGTAGTGTTTCAATCAACACGGTGGCTTTAATAGTGCCTCGCGCTAATCCAAATTCATCTTCGGTATAACTAAATACATCACTCCACCATGCCGCTTCACGGTATGCCTGTAATTTGGGTAAATAGAAATATGGGCCACTGCCTTTAGCTAATAAGGCTTTTTGATTGAGGTAAAAGTACAGCGCAAAGTCTAATAGCGCCCCAGGGATTGGTTTGCCATTCCACAGCACATGCTTTTCAGGTAAATGTAATCCTCGAACTCGGCATATCAAGACTGCGGGATCATCGGCTAGTTGATAATGTTTGCCATTCGCAGGATTAACATAATCAATGGTGCCATTAACCGCATCTCGTAAATTACGCTGTCCTTCAATCACTTCATTCCATGCTGGTGCAAAAGAATCTTCAAAGTCAGCCATAAACACTTTTACATTGGCATTAAGCGCATTAATCACCATTTTGCGATCAACAGGGCCTGTAATTTCCACGCGTCGGTCTTGTAAATCTTGAGGGATATTTTGAATTTTCCACTCACTGTGACGAATAGATTCTGTTTCAGGATCAAAGTCCGGTAATTGGCCTCTATCTATTTGACGCTGACGCTGTTCACGATCTTCAAGTAGTAAAGGAATTCGCTCGGCAAAACGATCCACCAAACGTTCTAAGAAAAGTAATGCGTCATCCGATAAAATCTCACGCTGCGATTCTGTAAGCGGTTGCTGTAATGATAATTTCATTTGGTAGTTAGATTGAACGGCTGTATCTGTCATAACGCCCCATCCTTGTAACTTAATCACCACTTTTATCAATAAGCCGTAGTGAGCTTTTTATAAGCATTATTGCTTAACCTGTTCTTTACGTTGCCGCAACATATAACAAAAAGCAAATCTACGCCTTCTATTTAAAAATAGATAAAAACAACAAAATAATTAAATAACAACAACTTAAATAAATAAGAGTAAAAACTCAAAACACTAAATTAAAACAAAAGCCAGTAAATAACTCGGAATAGATACTTTGTTTTAAAAACGACACTTTTTGTATGTAGTTACGTAATTAAATTACATAATAAAAGAATAAGTAATTAGTAATATTTTTCGTTTTAAACATCGATACTTTTATTATTAGAAAATAATTAATTGATTTTTTTAAGGTAAATAAGGGTAAGGCAGAAAGGAATTAAACAGTGTGAGATCTTAGTGATAATATACACAATTCTTTGTTTGCTTCACGAAACAAAAAAAACCGACAAAACAGCACGTTAAAGCCAATCAAGCAAACAGAACAATAATCTAAATATAGTTATACACCAGAGTTTTAGTCCAAATTATATCTTTTTTTTACTTAAGATAATTTTAAATAAAAAAAACCTGAAAATATGCCATTTTTTATCATTGATAATAATCACAACAGCACATAATTCAGGTCTTTAACCGTGTTCATTCAGTCACTCTTTAGACTAAAGTAGCGTTTCAACAATCTCAGCTAGCTTTTCAAACGTCTTTAATCGACTTGATGTTGGACGCCATACTAAGCCAATTTCACGAAATGCCGCTTGGCCTGGTGGCTCAATCACCACAAGATTTTGATTATCTAAAATCCCGTGCTCAATCGCCATCTGTGGAATAAAGGTTGTACCTAGGCCATTAGCAACCATTTGTACCAAGGTATGAAGACTGGTTGCAGTAAAAGGGTTAATCTTTTCTTTGGTCGTTAATCGACACGCAGATACAGCATGCTCGGTTAAGCAATGCTCTTTCTCTAGTAGAAAAACCGATTCATCCGGTAAGTCAGCATAACGTAACGGCACTGATACACGTTCAGCTTGGTTTTTACTTATCACCATCTTAAAAGCATCACGCCCCACCACTTTGCTACTCATACCATTAATTTCGACTGGCAACGCAAGGATCAATACATCCATTTCACCGTTACGCAAAGCCGCTAACAAATTGGTCGTCGTATCTTCTCGCAGTAATAAGTTAAGTTTTGGATACAGTCGGTTAACTTCTTGCACTAAATCGCACAATAAGAAAGGGGCAATAGTTGGAATACAACCCACCCGTAACGGCCCTTCCATTCCATCACCAGAAGAACGAGATAGTTCTATCAAATCTTGGCTGCGTGCAAGCAATTCTCGTGAGCGAACCACGACTTCTTCGCCCATACTGGTGAATACCAATGATTTATTGTCACGCTCTATTAGCTGACAATCTAATAAATCTTCTAAGTTTTGGATCCCTGAACTAAGTGTCGATTGGCTCACAAAACACTTTTTTGCCGCTTCGCCAAAGTGACGGGTTTCCGATAAAGTTACTAGGTAATGCAATTGTTTTAACGAGGGAAACTTATTCATCGTATTTTTCGATTACTTCAATCTGTTTATTCCGCTTTTTTCAATTTAACAGTTTGGCTATAGTTTGTCTCGTCCAAGTATGGAGCTAACCAAAGAAGGTTGGCAAAACCCCAATATTTTAGGAGCACCAAAATGGTACTAGTAGGTCGTCAAGCACCAGATTTTACTGCTGCAGCTGTTCTAGGTAACGGCGAAATCGTTGATAACTTCAACTTTGCAGAATTCACTAAAGGTAAAAAAGCGGTAGTTTTCTTCTACCCACTAGACTTCACTTTCGTATGTCCATCTGAGCTAATCGCTTTTGACAAGCGTTTCGAAGATTTCCAAGCGAAAGGCGTTGAAGTAATCGGTGTTTCTATCGACTCTCAATTCTCTCACAACGCATGGCGTAACACTGCTGTTGAAAACGGCGGTATCGGTCAAGTTAAGTACCCACTAGTTGCTGACGTTAAGCACGAAATCTGTAAAGCTTACGACGTTGAGCACCCAGAAGCAGGCGTTGCTTTCCGTGGTTCTTTCCTAATCGACGAAGACGGCCTTGTTCGTCACCAAGTTGTTAACGACCTACCACTAGGCCGTAACATCGACGAAATGCTACGCATGGTAGACGCACTAAACTTCCACCAAAAACACGGTGAAGTGTGTCCTGCACAGTGGGAAGAAGGTAAAGCAGGTATGGATGCATCACCTAAAGGTGTAGCAGACTACCTATCTGAGCACACTTCAGACCTAGGTAAGTAATTACCTAATAACACCACGCTCAACGGTGTTATCTGACAAGAAGCAAATAAAAAATAAAGCTAATTAAGTCAGCTTAAATAAAAGAATAATGAGGCTCGGAGCATACCGAGCCCTTTTTTTATCTGTAATTTATAATCAACCGCACAGATCACCCTACCGCTATTCGCCCCTTCTAACGCAATCATCTACACTGCTGATCATTCTTTTCTAAGCGATAAAACAGTATGTCTATCCAACTTGAAGTCTGTATCGATAATATTGAATCCCTGCATTATGCCCAACAAGGCGGCGCAACCCGTATTGAGCTTTGCTCTTCATTAACTCTCGGTGGCTTAACACCAAGCTCTGGCTTTATGGCGTTAGCTGCTAAACATGCAAAAGTACCCGTTTATGCCATGATCCGCCCTCGCCAAGGGGATTTTCTATTTAGCAGTGAAGATGTTGAAATCATGCTGGCTGATATCTATGCCGCTCGCCAAACAGGATTACAAGGGATTGTGATTGGTGCGCTGACTAAGCAAGGTCATATTGATAAAGACATCGTGGCAAGCTTAGTCAAAGAAGCGAATGGATTAGGGGTGACTTTCCATCGTGCTATCGATCAATGCATTGAGCCGTTTGCAGCACTTGATACCGTCATGCAATATAGCTGCGAACGAGTACTGACTTCTGGCCTAGCGTCTAATGCTCCTGCTGGTAGCAAGATGATAAAAGAGATGGTGAACTATTGCGGTAATAAACTGAGCATTATGGCTGGCGCAGGTGTTAATCCCGATAATGTGCGTGAGCTGGTCACCGCTACGGGTATTCATGAAGTCCACTTGTCAGGTAAAACCACTCGCCCTAGTGCGATGACAAATATCTCAACAAGTGCTCATATGGGAAGTGCTGCAATTGATGATTTCCAGATCCCTGTAACCAGTGCTGAAACGATTAAAACAGTAGTTCAGCAGCTTAACCAGCTATCAAAGTAGTCAAACTATTAAGCAAAATAAAAGGGCGCATTGACTCTATATAAAATCAATGCGCCCTTTCAAATATCTTTCACTACAACATCTTTTAAGCTAGATCCTTACAAGATATTTTTAATATCTTCTGGGTTGGTATGGCGAATGTCTTTACCTTGTACGAAATAGATAATGTATTCACAAATATTCTGACAACGATCGCCTACACGCTCGATCGAACGTGCCGCCCACATCACCTTCATTACACTTGGAATGGAGTCAGGATCTTCTTTCATGTAAGTCATTAGCTGACGAATAATCGCTTCATATTCACGGTCAATACGATCATCGGTTTGGTACACATCAATCGCAGCTTTAACGTCCATACGTGCAAATGCATCTAACACTTCATGCAGCATTCGTACTGCATTTTGCCCTAAGGATTCAAGCGAGGCTAACAAGTTATATTGCTTCGTGGTGAAGTTACCTAATGCTACTTTCGCAATGCTTTCTGCCACATCACCGATACGTTCAAGATCAGTGATGGTTTTAATGATAGCAATCACAAGGCGTAAATCACTGGCCGTAGGCTGACGCTTGGCAATAATGCGCGTACAAGCTTCATCGATAGCCACTTCCATGGCATTCACTTTATGATCATCTTGGATCACTCGTTTGGCTAATGTTTCTTCTTGCTTGTGTAGCGCTTTTAACGCATCAGCCAATTGCTGCTCAACCAAGCCGCCCATGGCTAATACATGGGTACGAATACTTTCTAGCTCATGGTTGAACTGACCAGAAATATGACGACCAAGACTAATGTTGTTTAACATGATGGTGTTTCCTTAACCATAGCGCCCTGTAATGTAATCCTCAGTGCGTTTTTCTCTCGGGGTGGTGAAAATATCATTGGTGCTCGAATATTCCACCAGCTCACCCATATATATAAAGGCTGTTTGATCTGAAACGCGCGCCGCCTGTTGCATGTTATGCGTTACGATAATAACGGTATATTTGGCCTTTAAATCATTTATCAACTCTTCAATGGTCAATGTTGAGATCGGATCCAACGCAGAGGTTGGCTCATCAAGCAGTAAAATCTCAGGTTCAATAGCAATTGCACGAGCAATCACTAAACGTTGCTGCTGACCACCAGATAAACCAAAGGCGTTTTCATGTAGGCGATCTTTCACTTCATCCCATAATGCAGCCGCTCGCAACGCGCTTTCTACCGCATCATCTAGAATACGCCTCTCGCTGATCCCTTGTAAGCGTAAGCCATACACCACGTTCTCATAAATGGATTTAGGAAAAGGATTAGGACGTTGGAATACCATACCAACTCGACGACGTAGTGAGGCTACATCAACTTTCGGATCATAGATATTCTGACCATGTAGCATAATTTTACCATCGACATGGCAGCCTTCGACCAAATCATTCATGCGGTTAATACAGCTTAATAACGTCGATTTACCACAACCTGATGGTCCGATAAATGCCGTTACCTGACCTTTAGGGATCCGCATATTGATATCAAACAACGCCTGTGTTTTACCATAATGCAGGTTAAGCCCTTCAATCGATAAAGCGGTTTGTTCATCTGGTAATGAAGAGAGATCGACAGGCTCAAATAAGCCCATTGATGGTGTTACTGAATGCATAATCTTCTCTCTATAAATAATCAAATATCTACTGCGAAATTACTGCTCTAAAGCGCGGAATTTCTCACGCAGATGATTACGGATCCCAATTGCCGTTAAGTTCAAGCTGACAATTACGGTTACTAATAAAAACGAAGTGGCGTAAACCAAAGGTCTTGCTGCCTCTACATTCGGGCTTTGGAATGCAACATCATAGATATGATAACCCAAGTGCATAAACTTACGATCTAAGTGAACAAAAGGGAAATGTGCATCAACAGGCAATGTCGGTGCCATTTTTACTACACCCACTAACATTAATGGTGCTACTTCCCCTGCTGCGCGAGCAACTGCCAAGATTAACCCCGTCATAATCGCAGGGCTTGCCATTGGCAAAACAATTCGCCATAAGGTTTCAGCTTGGGTTGCACCTAACGCTAATGAGCCATTGCGGATCGAGCTAGGAATACGCGATAAGCCTTCTTCCGTCGAAACAATCACCACGGGTAATGTCATGATCGCAAGGGTTAAAGCTGACCATAAAATGCCAGGAGTACCAAAAGTTGGAGTGGGTAATTGTGCCGAGAAGAACACATCATCAATGGTGCCACCGACCATATAAACAAAAAAGCCTAAACCAAACACACCGTAAACAATCGACGGTACACCTGCTAGGTTGATGACCGCCACTCGGATCAACTTGGTAAATGAATTATTACCAGCATATTCATGCAGATAAATCGCGGCTAACACCCCTAATGGCGTCACCATCACGCTCATTAGTAACACCATGAAAACAGTACCAAAAATAGCCGGGAATACCCCACCTTCAGTATTTGCTTCTCGTGGTGCTTCGGTTAAAAACTTATAGACTTCACTACCCCAGTGCTGGAATTTCTCAACGAAGGTGAGATTGTTGGGATACCAAATATCAAGTACCTGAGACATAGGTACAGTGATCGTTTTGCCTTGGCTATCACGCAATAACAAACTTGCACTATCTAACTGTGCTTGAAGCGCAAATAAGCGATTCTCTATATTCTTATAGATCGTGTTGTAATTGAGCTCATCACGTTCAATACGGCTTTGCTCTTCCGGTGTTAGTTTGCCTTTCAATGCTAACTGGCGTTTCTCAAGACGCAGTTTTTCTAAATGCCAGTTAGCATCAGCCACCTCTACCGATTGTAATGTTTTCAGCTCTTTGCGTACGCTAGATGCTTCAGCCAATGCTTCTGGCAAAAAATCCATATTATTACGGACGCCATCAGCAATAATCGCCATTGGGTAGCCGTAGAACTTACCGTTCGTTTCACGATCGACAACTGCGATATTATCAGCAATTTTCTGTTGCTTAATTTGACTATTAAGCACAGTGATAAAGTCACTACCTGAACGTTCACGGTTACCTGTTTTGATCAAATAACGCATCTCAACAGGCTCAGATAGCTGCGATACATCCACACCAGCTTCACGCAATTGCTGAAGTGGGATCGCTTTGCTGTCGTATAGCTCTCCGATCACGGTTTGAGTTTTACCTGTTACATCAATATCAAATTGATAAACCAGCGAAGGCCAGAAATAGCTCAAGCCTTTATAGCCAATCAATAGCAATAAACCTAATACGGCAACAAGACTGATACTAACCGCACCAGCCGTTACCCAAATCCAAGGTGAGCCTGATTTAAACCATTTAATCATGAACGTACCACGTCCTTATAATGAACTGTATTTTTCACGTAGACGCTGCCTCACAACCTCTGCAATCGTATTGAAAACAAAGGTAAACACAAATAACACAAATGCGGCTAAGAAAAGCACTCGATAATGCGAGCTTGCCACTTCAGATTCCGGCATTTCAATCGCAATGGTTGCTGCTAATGTTCTTAAACCTTGGAGTAAATTCCAATCCATGATCGGAGTATTACCCGTCGCCATCAGCACAATCATGGTCTCACCGACTGCACGACCTAAACCCATCATCACCGCAGAAAAAATACCCGGACTTGCCGTTAATAACACGACTTTAGTTAAGGTCTGCCATTGCGTTGCACCAAGGGCTAATGAACCTTTAGTTAAATGTGGCGGTACAGAAAACACCGCATCTTCAGCAATGGTAAATATGGTTGGGATCACAGCAAAGCCCATCGCAATACCGACAATTAACGCATTTCGCTGATCGTAACCAATACCATAATGTTGTGATAAATAGCTTTGTAAATCGCCACCTAATAGTTGCTGAGATAACCAAGGGCTGACAGCAAAACAGCCATAACCCACCAGCACAATCATTGGGATCAACAACGCAATGTGAAGGCCATTAGGAATACGTGAACGCCAACGTCCCGGCAACATCGACCAAATAAAGCCAATCACTATCATACTAAGCGGTAATACAATAAAGCTCAGTGCTACACCAGTTAAGTTTTGATCGACAATCGGTGCTAACCAAATACCAGCAAGAAAACCCAATATTACTGTGGGTAGCGCTTCCATTAATTCCACGGTTGGCTTAATTAAGCGCCTTACTTTTGATGACATGAAGTATGCTGTATAAATCGCGCCAGCCAATGCTAATGGGATCGCAAATAGCATCGAAAACACTGCCGCTTTTAACGTACCAAAGATGATAGGAACCAAGCTCAATTTAGGCTCAAACTCGTCACTGGCAGATGTAGATTGCCATACATAATCTGGCTCTGGATAACCTTCATACCAAACTTTCTGCCATAACGAAGAGATACCAATATCTGGGTGCGAGTTATTCACTTTATAGCTTTGCCATTCCCCATTATCGAGGGTTAACAGCATATTAGCTTTAGGTGAAATAGCTATATCTTGCGGCACCTTATCAAATACCTGATGTTGATAAATCACATCACGCTCAGAAGTATAATAAGCAGATACTCGCCCATCCTTCTGCACCACAAAAAAACCTTTGCGGTAATACTCAGGTACAATTTTCACAATTGGACTATCTGAAAAGTGGAAGTCACGAACGTTGATAAGCTGACGCTTACCCTCTTTCACCACCTCAAACCACTGTGAAATCGTGTTATTGGAATTAGTGATCAGCAGTGAATTAGCACCGGACAATAAATCGATACGCTCAGGCTGAATAGATTTATCCGCTGATAATGGTGTTTTTGCTCTCAACTCTGCTTGCTGATGATTCAAGCTATAAGTAAATAAAGTGGAATCGCTCAATGCATACAGCGTCTTACCATCAGGCGTTAATACAAGTTGCTCAACCTTATTAGGAATATCACGCACTTCAAATAACGACTGATGCCATGCTTGATCTGGATTTATCGTTGAGTCCGCTTTTACTAATCGAGCTAAATATAACTGATGCTGCTCGGTATAAGCTGCCAGCATGATGAGGTTATCACGCCCAGATATGGCGAGTTGTTCTACTTTTGTTGGCGTAGGTAGAACGGTTAATGGCGTTTTACCAATCGGGTAATCCAATACAGGAAATAACTGCTTTTTATCGTTTTCAAATGTGAAGTTAAAATCAGCTTTGGCAATTTTAATCTTGCCACCTTTCATGGCGTAAGCCACTAAGCCGTCACGAGGCAGACTGGTCGCAAAAGCAGTAGGGGCATCAACGATAGTACGCTGTTTAATCACTTTACCAGCAGCAGGTGAAGGCGATAAACGGATGAAGTCAACCTGCCCATCCGTTGTAAAACGATAGGCCAAGGTATTACTTTCATCGATACCTACTTGCGCCGTTTGTCCCGGCAGCGCTAAGGAAAACGAGTGATTGGGTTTTACCGAAACAGAAGAGAAAATAGGTACGATAACGTAAAGCAGATAGAAAAAGATCAGCACTAACGTCACTAGCACAAAGATGCCGCCAGCGGTTACCCCTAACCGTGCTAACTTGTCTTTCACTCGGCGAAGCTGATTTTCTCCCATTAAAAATGAACTGGCATGTGCCATTATTACCTCAAACCTATTTATACGCGCTAAAGTGTATTGCTATTTAATGACACTTTTATTACAGGCGATATTTCTAAAATTCCACATCGCGCAAATTTATAAATTAATGCTGAAAGAAAATGTTACGCCAAATAAATGAATTATGACTACTTACGCATTTACTCATTTACGTCCTAACGCACCATAGACAGCCTAAATAGTTGTTAGGATAATTATTAATAACAATCAATCAGTTTGTTGCTTTATTGTCAGTTCACTAGCAACCAATAATAAGGAAATATGTAATGAAACAACTCATTATTACTGTTATCGGTAAAGATAAAACCGGATTAGTAGAGCAACTCTCAGATACGGTTTATAACAATGGCGCAAATTGGCTCAAAAGCTCATTAACCCAGCTCAGTGGGCAATTTGCAGGTATTGTGCAAGTGGAAGTTTCAGCTCAACATATTCAACAGCTTAGCAGTGCATTATCGCAAATAGACGGTCTTCAGATCCATATCGTCGAGGCACAAATCAAAGCTTCCTCACAACAGATCATGCAGAAGCTAACCGTTACAGGTAACGATCGGTTAGGTATTGTTAAAGAAGTAACCACTCACCTACATCAACTAGGCGTGAATATATACAAACTCAAAACCAGTACCGAAAGCGCACCTAACTGGGGCTACCCTATTTTCAAAGCGCAATTTCAGCTCGAACTACCTGCCGATCTCGGCATAGATGTAGTGCAAGAACAGCTTGAATTATTGGCAGATGACTTAACCATAGATATTGAGCAATAACATCAAATAACGCTGCAAAATAGGTGCTAATGAACAGCACTCAATGTAGCGCTTATCCCTTATCTTTACCATGATATTTCACAGCGAAATATCAATACCGCCATACCCGAAGTACAAGGATGAATACCGCGAATGAACACCAACGATCTATATATTGAAAAAGAGTTAAGTTGGCTCTCTTTTAACGAACGTGTATTACAAGAAGCGGCAGATAAATCTGTCCCTTTAATTGAACGTGTGCGATTTCTCGGTATTTTTTCTAGCAATACAGATGAGTTCTACAAAGTGCGTTTTGCTGATGTAAAACGCCAAATTTTAATTAATGAAGAACAAGGTGGAGGCGATCAAGCCAAACAGCTATTAAGCAAAATTCAAAGTCGTGTACTGAAGCTCAATCAAGACTTCGATACCCTTTATAATGAAATTCTGCTCGAAATGGCGCGCCGTCATATCTTCTTAGTTAACGAATTACAGTTAGAAGACAGCCAAAAAGCATGGCTAAAACATTACTTCCAACAAACAATTTTACCGCACGTCACCCCAATATTACTGACTGACGATGTTGATATTCTGCAAGTATTAAAAGACGAATATTCTTATCTTGCGGTAGCGATAAATCGTGGTGATGAAACCCACTATGCCCTTATCGAAATACCAACAGATCAGCTTCCTCGTTTTGTTCAATTACCGAAAACCAAAGGTAAACGACACAAAACGTTAATTTTACTCGACAACATTATTCGTCTTTGTATCGACGATTTATTTAATGGCTTTTTTGAATACGATGCCCTTGCCGTCTATGCAATGAAAATGACCCGTGATGCCGAATACGATCTAAGCCAAGAAGTTGAACATAGCTTATTAGAACAAATGTCGGAAGGCTTAAACCAACGCTTAACTGCAATGCCTGTTCGGTTTGTTTATCAGCGAGATATGCCGGGTAAAATGATCAACGTATTGTGCGATAAGCTAAAAGTCTCTAGCTACGATAGTGTGATCCCGGGAGGACGCTACCATAACTTTAAAGACTTTATCGGCTTTCCGAATGTCAGCAGAAGTTACCTTGAAAATAAAGAGCTCACACCCATTGAGAGCTATCATTTCAAATCGGCTCGTAATGCCTTCGATGCCATCAAAGCACAAGATATTTTGCTCTACTATCCGTACCACACATTTAATCATATGACAGAGTTGGTACGTCAAGCCTCTTACGATCCCAAAGTGCGTAGTATTAAGATCAACATCTACCGTGTAGCAAAAAACTCACGGATCATTGATTCCATGATCGATGCGGCTAATAACGGCAAGAATGTGACCGTAGTAGTTGAACTTCAAGCTCGCTTTGATGAAGAAGCCAATATCGAATGGGCACGACGATTAACAGAAGCTGGAGTTAATGTGATCTTTGGTGTTCCGGGTTTAAAAATACACTCCAAACTATGTTTGATCACCCGAAAAGAAGGCAATGAACTCGTTCGTTATGCGCATCTTGGTACCGGTAATTTCAATGAAAAGACAGCCCGTATTTATACCGATTTTTCACTATTAACATGCGATAAATCTATCACCGATGAAGTCAAACAAGTATTTGGTTATATCGCTAACCCTTATCGCCCCGTTAACTTTGAACAACTCATCGTTTCACCACGTAACTCACGCTCACGTTTATACGAATTAATCGATAGAGAAATTGCACACGCCAAGCAAAACTTACCATCCGGTATTACACTTAAGGTCAACAACCTTGTTGATAGAGGCTTGATTAATATGCTGTATCAAGCCAGCAACAATGGTGTAAAAATCAAATTAATCATTCGTGGTATGTGTTCATTGGTACCGGGAATTAAAGGGATCAGCGATAACATCACCGCGATCAGTATCATCGATAGATTTTTAGAACACCCTCGCGTCGCTGTATTTGAAAACAATGGTGATCCTGATGTTTATATTTCATCAGCAGATTGGATGAGCCGTAACATTGATAATCGTATTGAGGTGGGTTGCCCAATTAAGTCCCCAACACTCAAACAACGCATTATCGATATTCTCAACATTCAACTGTGCGACACAGTCAAAGCCCGTGTGATTGATGAAGGGATGCACAATCATTATGTACCTCGTGGTAATCGTCGCAAAATTCGCTCACAAACAGCCATTTATGATTATCTGAAACACAGCGAAAAACGACTCAAAAAGCATGCTGAAAGAGCAGAGAGACACGATGACAGAAACTAATCACTCTTCCCAACCTCGTGAGATTGCCGCTATCGATCTAGGATCGAATAGCTTTCATATGGTAGTAGCACGTATCGTGGGACAAAGCTTGCAAATCGTTAGCCGTCATAAGCAGCGTGTTCATCTCGCATCTGGGCTTGATAAACAACAAAACCTCGACCAAGCAGCGATCAACCGTGGCTTAAGCTGCTTGGCAATGTTTGCTGAAAGACTACAAGGGTTTGAACCTGAAAATGTCCGTATTGCGGCAACCTATACCCTACGGCAAGCACAAAATGCTCACGTTTTTCTTCAGCGTGCCGAACGTATATTACCCTTTCCGATTGAAATAATTCCCGGCACTGAAGAAGCTCGTTTGATCTACCTTGGTGTGGCGCACACTCAGCCAGATAAAGGCAAGAAACTGATCATTGATATTGGTGGTGGTAGTACAGAGCTAGTGATTGGTGAAGAGTTTGACACTCATATTCTTTATAGCAAGCACATGGGCTGTGTCAGCTATAACAAACAATTCTTTGCCAATGGCAAGTTGAGTCATAAAAACATTGCTGCTGCACAATTAGCGGCAAGACAAAAACTCGAAAGTATCGCCACTAAATACCTTGATATTGGCTGGGATAAAACCTTAGGTTCATCAGGCACCATCAAAGCCATTCGTGAAGTATTAATTGCCCAAGGGCACAGTGATGGTGTGATCACATCGGCGAGGCTGAAACGACTGCTTGATGATATTACCGCATTTAAGCATCAAGACGATCTTGATTTACCGGGATTAAGTGAAGACAGAAAGCCTGTCTTTGCCGCTGGGGTAGCCATTCTTAGTGCGATTTTTGAAGCGCTTGATATTCAAGATATGCACTTTTCCAGTGGCGCATTGCGCGAAGGCTTGCTGTATGAAATGGAGCAACGTTTCCGCCATTCCGATATTCGTGTGCGCACCGCAACGGCGATGGCAAAACAATACAATATCGATACCGCTCAAGCCAAACGAGTACAAACCACAGCCGTTGATATTTACAATCAAATTGATACGCAACCGGGCGTCAAGAAAACGGAGCTATCAACTTTGCTATCATGGGGCGCATTACTCCATGAAGTTGGATTAAGTATTAGCTACCCTGGCTTTCACCGCCATAGTGCTTACTTACTTCGCTATAGCACAATGCCTGGCTTTAATTTAGAACAACAAACCGTATTGTCGACCTTAGTACGCTTTCAACGTAAAGCATTAAAACTGGCTGAAATGCCAGAGCTCACCATCTATAAACGCAAGCACCTTTACCCGCTAATTCGTACCCTTCGCTTGGCTGTGGTATTCAATGGTCAACGTAGTGATGAACCACTACCTAAGCTGAAAGTAAGCGCTAACAATGAGCATTGGCAACTAACGTTACCTGACGGATGGACAAAGGAAAATAAACTACTGGCAGCCGATCTGAAAACAGAACAAGAATATTGGCATAAAGCCGGATGGGAATTAGACGTTAACGAATTAGACTAGAAAGGAAAGCGCCAGCAAATTAAATGCTGGCGTTTTTCTTAATCTTTTAACAGACCGAGTTTGGCTAGGTTTTGCTCTACAACAGCAACAGGCAATGGGATATAACCATCTTTTTGCACGATTTTTTGACCGTCACTGGAAAGGATAAAACGTAAGAACTCGCCTTCCATCGGCGCTAACGGTTTATTCGGATGCTTATTCACATAAACATATAAAAAGCGCGACAATGGGTAGCGTCCATTGACGGAGTTTTCAATTGTCGCTTCCACATAATCATCCCCTTCACGGGCAACAGGGATCGCTTTAATACCTGTCGTTTTATAGCCAATACCTGAGTAACCAATGGCATTTAACGATGTTGAGACAGACTGGACAACAGAGGCCGATCCCGGTTGTTCATTAACGTTATTGCGAAAATCGCCACGGCATAGAGCTCGCTTTTTAAAGTAACCATAAGTGCCTGATACGGAGTTACGACCAAACAATTGAATACCGCGATTTTGCCAACTCCCCGTTAAGCCTAACTGTCCCCATTGGTTAATAGGCTCTAACCCACCACAGCGCAAAGTACGAGAATAAATCGCATCCAATTGCTCAAAGTTAATCCCTTTTAATGGGTTATCTTCATGAACGAAAACCGCTAATGCATCCACCGCTACTTTAATTGCGGTCGGCTTATAGCCATACTCTTGCTCGAATGCTTCAACCTCTTTGGTTTTCATCATTCGGCTCATCGGGCCGATCTGTGCCGTTGCTTCAACCAAGGCTGTTGGGGCTGTTGACGAGCCAGCAGTCTGAATTTGAATATTCACATTCGGATAACGACGCTTAAACTCTTCAGCCCAATAAGTCATTAAGTTCGCTAGGGTATCTGAGCCTACAGAAGATAAGTTACCTGAAATACCACTGACTCTTTTATATGGCATTAAAGCAACGTCTGACGTTTGTGCATAAGCGCCTGTGCTGCCGCTAAGCCACAGCGCAGTTACCATCCCCAAAGATTTAATCGTATTAAGCGTACTTCTCATGTGCATACAATCAGATCACTAAATAATGTCATGGGTTAATTCAGTTGGATTTGTTTTATCCGCAACCAAACGTGACGGTAAAGTGAATGAGAAAGTACTGCCTTTTTCTAGTTCACTTTCAATTTCCAGATGAGAATCGTGATGGCTTAATGCGTGTTTTACAATGGCTAAGCCTAAGCCACTACCACCTGTTTCACGAGAACGTGCTTTATCAACACGGTAGAAACGCTCAGTTAATCGGTGAATATGCTGCGCTGCAATACCCTCACCGCTATCAGTAACTTCTAATCGAGCACCATTAGCAACACGATACCAACGCACGTTAATATCAGCATCTGCTGGGGTATGTTTCACCGCGTTATACACCAAGTTTGAAATCGCGCTACGTAGCTGATCATCATCACCAAGCACTTTCAAACTATGGTCGACATCAAAACTAATCTGCTGATTCTTATCACCGCTCAGCGATACCGCCTCTTTTTCTAAAATATCGAGCATCGCTGGCACATCGACTTCATCTTCTAATTCGATAGTAGGAGCCGCCTCAATTTTAGAAAGGGTAAGAAGCTGCTCTACAAGTGCATTCATTCGTGCTAACTGCTCAGTCATCACACCATGTGCGCGATCCCACATCGGGCCGACTAACATGTCTGGATCAGACGACATTTCCAAATACCCCTGCAATACCGTCATTGGGGTTCGAAGCTCGTGAGACACGTTAGCAAAGAAATTACGACGCATACCTTCAAGCTGTTTAAGCTGAGAGACATCACGTACTGCCATCAAGTATTCGCCTTCGGTGTAGCGCATAATACGAAGCTCTAACGTGCGGTCGTAGTTCATTGGCGAAGTGATTTCTAAAGGAGTATCAAACGACTGACGTGATAAATAACGGACGAAATCAGGGCTGCGTAATAAGTTACTGATCGGCTGACCAGCATCATCAGGCCAACGTAAGCCTAATAATTGCTGAGCAAGTTTGTTACACCACACAATGTTGCCTTCACTGCGGAAAACAACCACCGCATCAGGTAACGATTCAGCACCATTACGGAAACGACGGATCAGCGTTGTCAGCTCTTTGCGACGACGACGATTACGCTGTTGTAAGCGATACATACCATTGAAGAGTGGCTCCCAACTGCCAGAGCCGGAAGGAGGAGTAAGGCTGCGATCTTTCCACAACCAATCTGACATTTTTAGCTGATTATGAAAATGCCAGATCAGTTGAATCCATGTTGCGGCGAGTAAAAACCACGGAAGATGGACAAAAATCATCCCAAGAATGATCCAAGGCAGATAAAATAAAATCAGCTCCCATACCAATTTTTTCCATGACAATCTTTCGACCATGTTTTACTCCTAGTAACGGAGTTATGGTATGGATCCGTTACATCTAATTTCTTTACTCGTATAAACAACATAACCTCCAACCTTATCAAACGACGATAATGGATGAAGGCTCATTTTTACTTTATTGAGGCAACCCTACTTTGGGTTGTGAATCACTACTATAGGCGAGTGGAAAAACGATAACCTGCTCCACGCACTGTTTGTACTAACTTATCGTGTCCACCTGCTTCTAACGCTTTGCGTAAACGACGAATATGCACATCAACAGTACGGTCTTCAACATATACGTTCGTACCCCAAACATTATTAAGTAGCTGTTCACGACTGTATACACGCTCTTGGTGCGTCATAAAGAAGTGCAGCATCTTAAATTCTGTTGGTCCCATATCTAATGGCTCATCACCAGAAGTAACACGGTGAGAAACTGGATCTAGTTTTAGACCTTGTACATCAATCACATCGTCTAACGCCGTTGGTGATACACGACGCATTACTGCCTTTAAGCGTGCCATTAACTCTTTTGGTGAGAATGGCTTAGTGATGTAATCATCTGCACCAACCTCAAGACCACGAACCTTATCTTCTTCTTCACCACGTGCTGTTAACATCACCACAGGGATCTGACGTGTAAGTTCATCGCGCTTAAGGTGTTTGATCAGGTTAATGCCTGAACCACCCGGTAACATCCAGTCCATTAGAATAAGCTCAGGGTATGGTTCGCACATTTTTTCTAGTGCTGTGTCATAGTCCTCAGCTTCGATTGCTTGATAGCCCTTTTGCTCCAACACGAAACATAGCATCTCGCGGATTGGAGCTTCATCTTCTACTACAAGAATCCTTCTTACCATAATCAATTATACCTAGTCGTTTGCTTCATCTGACCTGCGCCATTATGTGTGTTTAATATTACACTTTTGTGACCCGCTGTAATAAAACTATAAACCAAGTTGAATATCAGTTTTAAGAAACAGGTCGATTTGCGTCGATGAAAAAGATAAATGTTAAATAATTACAATAGGTTAAATATCACTAATATTAACCTTTTATGGCAATATTACTACGTCCACCACCTTGTGCTTCTACCGCTACTTGTACGCCAATACGCTCTACCAGCGTACCAACGTGAGAAATTACCCCGATTTGGCGACCATCTGCTTGCAACGCATCTAAACAGGCTAATGCCATTTCTAAGCTATCAGGATCGAGCGTACCAAAGCCTTCATCAATAAATAGCGAACCTAATTGACGGGTATCAGCAGCAAGCGATGCTAACGCTAATGCCAACGACAGCGACACTAAGAAACTTTCACCACCAGATAACGATTCCACGCTGCGCACTTCATCACCCATATCATGGTCAATGACTTGCAGTGCTAACGGGCTGCTCGGTACAGGTTGTAGCGCATAACGAGGCGCAAGATCATGAAGGTGCTCATTGGCATTAATCACTAACTGTTGCAGCGTTAACCCTTGTGCCAAGGTACGGAATTTATTACCTGTTGCTGAGCCAATTAAATCGCTCATTTCCATCCACAGCTCAGTTTGCGTTTGCTGGGTCGCTAATGCAGAGCGTAAATCCCCTGCTTGTTTTTCAGCTTGCTCGCCTAAATCTAAGCGCAGGCGTAATTGGAATACCTGATCATCCAGTTGTGACTTTTCTGTCTGCCATTGGCTAAACAATTGCTGCTGGGTTGAAGCATCATCACTGATGTCATGCTCACTAAACCACTGCTTGGCAAGTTCAACCGTTGGCTGATAATCCACCTTTGCTTGCTGTCTTTCTTTAACAATGGTTTCGCCTTGCGACACAGCTTGCTCTAACTGTTTAAGCTCAGTGCGCTCTTGTTGTAACCATGTTTCGTCTTTGCTCAACAGTGCTGTTAATTCTGCTTCCGTTAACGCCAGTTTTGCTAACCATGCTTGCCACACTTGTAGTTGCTTTTGCTGTGCCGTTTCAGATTCCGCCAACTGTTGAGTCGCGTTCTGCTGCTTAGTTAGCTCTGCAGCAATCACTTCTGCTAGTTGGTTTAGTTGTGTTTGTAGCTGTTGGCACTGTTGCTGCTGCGCTTCAATATCTGCTTTTGCTGAGCGTTCAATGGTATCGAGTGGCTGCTCACCTACTAATTCCACCCGTTGTTGCCAACAAGCCTGTTGCTCTTTCGCAAGATGAGTCACTTTGGCTGTGATGTCATTGGTTTGCTGCTCTGCATGTTGCAAGCTATTAGTTAACGTTGCGAGCACTGGCGAAAGCTCTGTCAGCTGTTTTTCAAGCTGTTGTTGTTGCTCAATATTGGTTTGATATTGCTGAATTTGCAGCTCTAAATCGGCAATAAAGCCAGCTTTTCCTTGCTGGGCTAAAGCGTTTAACCATGCATCATTGCCATAGATAGCCATTAACGCTTGTTGTCTTTCAGCAACCACATTTTGCAAACTGTTAGCTTGTGCCGTAAAGGCATTGAGCTGCTCTTGTGCTTGGGTTTGTTGCTGAGTTAACAGGTAACATTGCTCTTTCAACTCGGCTTCTTGCTTTGTTAACTGCTGTAACTGAAGCTGTTGTTTTTTAACCTCTTCAATCAGCACTTTACGCTGTTCACCTTGATCTTTGATTTGCAACATTTGCGCTTTGGCATCATCGACAGCTTGTGACCAATTGGCTTGGTAATGAGAAAGCTGGGCTACATCACTGTCAGTCGATAAGGTAATTTCAGCCAAAGTAATAGCATCAAGCTCCACTGCCATTAAATCTGTCCAGTGGCATTGCTGATGATTCACTAACCCTTGAATGGTGTTATTTAATCCTGCGATATCTTGCTCAAGCTCGGTTTGACGTTGCTTATCTTGGGTGATTGATTGAGTTAGCTGGCGCTGCTCAGCATGCGCATCTTGCAATTGCTTAGCTAATTGCTGTAATCGCTGCTGTTGCTGGCTAATAATGCTTTCAACTTGTGGGTTATGCTGCTGATAAGGATGGGTTTCCGAGCCACATAATGGACAAGCTTCACCTTCTACAAGTTGCTCTCGATAGTCAGTTAAGCTCATTACCGCGCGGCTTTGGTTTAACTGAAATTCCACTTCTTTATGCTGAGCATCGAGTTGTAATAACTCAGGGGCTAATGCCGCTAAACGCTGCTCACTAGTGGCAATGCTATTGATTAAACCTTGCTGCGTGAGCTGAGATTTATCACGCTGTTGCAACAAGCCATGCCATTTATCAAGACCAAACAAGCTCTCTTTAAGCTTGCTACTTAATTGCTGATACGCCGCATAGTGTTGGCGTTCTTGATCTTGTAACTGCTCTAATGCAGTAAGATCGTGCGCTGCGGTTTGCTCGGTTAATTGCAGCTTTTGCTGATCCAATGCTGATAACTGTTTATCGAACTGGATTTGCTGCTGCGTCACTGATGCTAACGTTGTTTCACGCTGCTTTATGTCAGTTTGCAACTGGGCAATTTGGCTTTGTGCTTGCTGGAACTGGCTAATGTTATCTTTGATCGCATTTTGCTGCTCAGCCAAGGCTTTTACCCCTTGTGTTTGAGCCAATGCTGCCGTCACTTGTTGCTGTTGTGATTGCGCTAACTGTTGCTGCTGTTGCTTATTTGCTAGTTGCTCACGCTGTGCAGTCAGTTCTTTATTTAAGCCAGCTAATTGCTGTTGCAGCTCCGCACTTTGTTGCTGCAGACCATCACGCTTTTGCTCAATATTGGCCGCTTGTTTTAACTTTGGTTCAAGTACATTGAATGCTTGTTGTTTTTGCGCTAATTGCTGCTGGCTTTGCTCAACACTGGTTTGTAATTGCCCTTGTTGTTGCTGCTTAGCTGTTACTTCAATGGTGGCTGATTGCAGTGATTGCTGCCACTTGATAACTTGTTGCTGAGCTTGGGTTAATAGCGTGAAATCACCGCGAGCAGGTAGTGCTTGCTCATATTTTTCAAGTTGCA
Organism: Photobacterium leiognathi; assembly: GCF_030685535.1. Taxonomy (NCBI): domain Bacteria; kingdom Pseudomonadati; phylum Pseudomonadota; class Gammaproteobacteria; order Vibrionales; family Vibrionaceae; genus Photobacterium; species Photobacterium leiognathi. The sequence continues at coordinate 2,566,194 of NZ_CP131601.1, forward strand.
GATAACGTGGCGCAGCCAATTGTTGTGCTTGCTTGGCTTGAACTAATTGTTGCTCGCTTTCACCAATACGTTGCGTCATTTTTTCAGCATTGACCAACACCTCTTGGTGCTGTTTAAGTTGCTCTAGCTTTTGTTGCTGGCTCGTCACTTGCTCACGAGTCGTCGCTAATTGGGCATTTAATGCATCACGCTCTTCATCGGTTAGCAGTGCGATATCACCTAACTTGCCTTGCAGCTGTGTCAGTTTAAGCTTTTCATCTTTGGCTCGTTCATAAGCAGCAATGGATAATTGACCGTAGATCTCACCGCCCGTCATTCGCTCTAATAGCGCTGCACGTTCATCAGCCCCTGCTTTTAGAAATGCTGCAAACTCGCCTTGTGGCAACATCACAGCACGACGAAATTGATCGAAACTCAGCCCGATTAGCTTTTCAATTTCTGCTTGTAACTCTTGTTTTTTGCCTGCGAAACGTTGCCCTGTTTCAATATTTTCTAACCATTGTTCCGCCGCTTGAATTTTACCTTCAGCACGACCACGAGCACGGCGAACATGCCAGTGAGCACGCCAATGTGAACCATCATTAGCAACAAAATCGACTTCGGCAAAACCTTCGCCTTTACCGCGCGATAAGATGCTACGCACATCATTGGCTTTGATGCGGTTATCTTCATCATCACGACCGATTTCAGCATCATTCTTTTTGTTAGATTGTAAGCGAGGAATACGATCGTATAACGCCAAGCAAATGGCATCGAGCAAAGTAGATTTACCTGCCCCAGTTTTACCTGTGATTGCAAATAAGCCTGCGTCACCTAAGCGACCGCCAGCAAAATCAATCTCAAATTGGCTTTGTAAACTCGCTAAATTTTCACCACGAAGCGCAAGGATTTTCATTGTTATTATCTCTCTTATTCTTGTTCTTCAACTTGAGTTAATAGAGTTTCAAAGGCTTCTGCCATAGCTTCGGTTGGCTCACCATCGAACTTCTTATTCCAGCTCAAGGCAAACACCTGTTGTGGTGAAACATCTGATAAACGGCGATGTTGTAAACTGTCTTGTTGCTCGCGCTGATTGTAGTGCGGAGTGATTTTGGCAAGGCGTACTGACTTGCCTTCTAATGCTTGCAGCACTTTTTCACGCAGTAAAGCTTGCGGCTTATCAAGCAGCACATGCACTTCTAAAAACGGTTGTTGCTCACGTGGCAGTTCATCATCAGGTAGCGCTTTTAATGCAGCTAATACTTCATCTAGCGGCGCGGATTTGGTTGGTACTTTGAGCATATCTACACTGCGAGGAATACTGATCTCTTCAATGGCTTTAACATCACAACCATCAAACTCTACCGATAGAATTTGGTGCTTATAGTTACGCTCTGACATCGACAGCGGAATTGGCGAGCCGCTGTAACGCACATGCTCTTTCTTCGCCACTTTTTGTGCTAAGTGTAAATGCCCAAGGGCGACATAACTCATGTCATCAGCAAAAATCGAAGCCGGTAGCGCATGTTGATTACCGCCTAGTACACGACGCTCTGACATTTCAGATAGTTGCCCTGATGCCATATATGCGTGTCCCATGCCGATCATTGCTTGTTCTGGCGTAAGCAAGTTTCGGGCAGCTTGGGTCATTTCACCATATAGCACTTCGACGCCTTTGATTAGCCGATCGTCGTTTTCATCAAGGTTATCAGTGCGTAAATCAGCACTGCGTAAGAATGGTACAGCGAGAACATAAGCAGCCGTTTGTTGATCTTTATTAGATATGGGCACCAACATACGCTCAACATCTAACGTGCCATCATCTAAGCGATGGATACCGCCAACCATATGTAAATCAAAGGCTTTTAATAGTTCATGGGGCGCATCAAGCTTACTTGGTGAATCGTGGTTACCACCAATCATGACCACATCTAAATTCGGTAGCGTTTTAGATACTTTCGCCAAAAAGCGATAAAGCATGCGCCAACTGCTGGCTGGCGGGTTGGCAGTGTCGAAAATATCCCCTGCCACTAACAAGGCATCGGCTTGCTGAGTTTCAAGTTCATCGGCTAACCAATCTAAGAACGCTTGGTGTTCATATTCGCGGTTATAGCCGTGGAGTTGATGACCTAAGTGCCAGTCAGAGGTATGGATAATTTTCATAATATAATGCGCAACCTAGCCAGAAATAATCTGCTGATTGTACCGTGAGAAGTCCCAAACCACATCCGCTATTTCACTGCCTTGCGCAGCTATCACGGAATTTTATTTTTGATAAATAAGTCAGGGAGTTAGTTTGGGGGGAGCAGGTTTGTTTTTAAGTGAATTGATATAAAAAAGCGTAAAGTGAATAGATAGTCTTTTAAAGCTAAATCACAATTCAAATCCACAACCAAACTCCTCTTCGGCTATTTTAAATTGTTGAAGTGCTTCAAAGAAGTGTTCATGTACATCAAATACTTGCATCTTTGCATCATCAGAAAGATATAAGCAACGCACCACTCTTATACATGAATAAACTACGCTCTCTGCGCGCTGTATTTGAGATGTATCCCTTAAATTAGCTCTTCTATATCTTTGAGCTTCACAGAACATTTTATGTAATTTTTTATTATTAATTCCATCAACTTCAACAGTTAATATACCTTGAGATAAATGTTTTGTGCTTCTGTATCGAACTTAATCATTCATTTACTCCATATAATATTTGAAATAATTAAAACTAAATCATTTCCCTAGTTCCCTTCCATATAAATATTTCATCTAAAAAGAAAAAAGTCGCTGCAGCGACTTTTATATTCACAAGAAGAAATACAAATAGATCATTTACTGATATCTAACGTATTTCTTACTGACATAACCAATCTGATCATTGAAATTTATTTTATAAAATAATGCATTATCAGAACTGAGCACTGATAGTTTTTGTCCTCTAACCACCTTTCCTAACACTTTTGAATCAGGCTTTGGTTCACTTCGCACATTGAGACTACTAGCAGTTACTACATAAGCTTTTATCGATGAGTGGCGACGGCTGTTAGTACTTCGATAGTTATTATTACTAACACTTCGATATGAAGAACTATATGAAGTGGAATAACGTCTTCTTCTTGTGCTCGAACGACGACGCCCTCTTCTTGCTTCTGCTTCCAAAGGAGCCAAACCTAGCATCAGCGTAAAAAAAACACCAATAAAGCCAAATGCTTTTCTTCTTTCGTTGTTCATATATTAATTCAGCATAAAAAAGGAGGGCATTATATACGCAACTAATTTAATTTAAATCAAATTAGTTAATTAGATTCAACCACATACATCCCATCACTAATCCCTACCAATACAACCCACCTTAATTATTACGCATAAGTAATAATTAATTACCAAATTACGTTATTGTTTTTATTTTTGAAAAAATTAATATAACACCCATCGAAACGCACAAGGCGTTCATAAACATAAATACACAAGGTTTTATTACTCATGAAAACAGTTATTAAAGCAACTATCGCAGCCGCTATTATCGCTATGTCTTACAACGTTTCAGCAAAAGATGGCAACTTCACAGGTAACGTACAATTTGAAAAAGCTGTTGCTAACAACATGAATGTACAGCACTACCAAAAACAAGGCACTGCAGAGCATTCACACTCTGGTGTGGTGTTCACTCAACCTAAAACGCACCTAAGCTTTGCTGAAAAACTACTATCAGCAGCAGATAAATAATCAACTACCAGCCTCTATAACTAAAGGCATTTTGGTTATTTCAAATAGGTAATAGTTAGGATATATAAAGGCTATTACCTGTTCAATAGCAAGTAAACACATCGACATCGACACCAACAACAACCATAACGATTCGGTGCCTGTAACAAAAAAATAAAGCAACACCCTACAAAAAGGCTGGAGAGTGTTCGCCAGCTTTTTATTATAAAAAAGAAGGACAAATCCAATGACTACATTAACGGAAAAGCCAGGCATCACACTGATCAAAGCAGGCTCTTTTAAGCTAAATGACCTAAGCAAACTACTAGAAGTTGAAGGCTTAAAAAGTGATATGGCTGAAGTTGCTGTTACTAACAACAGTGCGCCATTGACGATTGGTCACTTCACTATGTCTCCGGGCGTAGAGTTTGAATACTTCTACGATTCAGTAGAGTATAAAGTGGTTACTAAAGGTAAGATTGTGGTACGTGATACTGACGGCAACAAATATGTTGCTGAAGTAGGTGACGTTATTCTGTTCTCACCTGATGTGACTGTTATCTTCGATGCAGAAAGTGACGGTGAAGCAATCTACACTGCACACCGCCAAGCTGCTGAAGATTTTGCACCTGCTAAATAAGTGCATTTCTAGCAATCCTTTTAAAACATCTGGTCAACAACGGGATTAGACGTTCGCTTTATTCCCGTTATCAACAAAGCCACTTTTCATCAGTGGCTTTGTTTTTCATATCACTTCACGTTTTCCCTTCTTATTACTCTATCTTGACGCTAATTTTGAATCGCTACTTAGTAATTTTTAGTGGTTGAGTTAAGATGTGCGCCCCAACTGTTTAACCCTAGGAAGTGTGACTGCCATGATGTGGTTTAAGAATTTACTGACTTACCGCTTTACCCGTGAAATTGATTTAAATGCAGACCAACTGGAAAAGCAGCTGGAAGAATTTCGCTTCACGCCTTGTGGTAGCCAAGACATTCAAAAGTTTGGCTGGGCACATGCGCTAGGCAAACACGGTGACATGTTTACTCATGTTTCTGGCGACAACATTTTGATCTGTGCACGCAAAGAAGAAAAAATGCTGCCAGCATCGGTGATCAAAGAATCACTGAACAACAAGATTGAAATGCAGGAAAAAGATCTTGGTCGTAAACTGAAAAAGACTGAGAAAGACACCCTGAAAGATGAAATCGTTATGGATTTACTGCCTCGCGCATTTAGCCGTAAATCGCAAACTTACGCTCTGATCATGCCAAAGCTGGGTTTCATCATTGTCGATGCAGGTAGCTTCAAAAAAGCTGAAGATATGTTAGCTCTGCTACGTAAGTCTATCGGTAGTTTACCTGTTGTGCCTGTTGTAGCAGAAAAACCATTGGCGTTAACCATGACTGAATGGGTTCGCAGCAACGAAGCGCCACACGGTTTCACTATGGGTGAAGAAGCAGAATTTAAAGCTGTTGAAGAAGATGGCGGTGTGATCCGTTGTAAGCAACAAGATCTGAACTGTGATGAAATTCTTGCTCACATTGAAGCCAACAAGGTTGTAACTAAGCTGGCGATGAACTGGCAAGATCGTATCGACTTTGTGCTTGCCGATGATTTAACAGTGAAGCGTTTGAAGTTCTCTGATGAGCTTAAAGATCAAAACGAAGACATCGATCGTGAAGATGTTGCACAACGTATTGATGCTGATTTATCACTGATGGGTGGCGAGTTCTCTGCATTCTTACCAAATCTATTTGAAGTGGTGGGTGGTTTAGAAAACAAAGGCTAATCCCTTTTTCTTGCCCATTGTTAAAAGACAAACCACTTAAAAGAAAAGCCGTGTCGCTGTTATGTTTTCATAACTAAGCGCTACGGCTTTTTTGTTATCTCTTCTACCTACGAAAATAAGTAATTACATGCTCATTCCCATGCCAGCATTAGCTTTTTTACCTAAACGGTAATACCAAATTGAAAGCGGAATGAAGATCAGGTTCATCACTGTCGTCATGTTCACCCCAAAGCCAGACTGGTTTAAGGTTCTGACCGTTTGATCGGTACTTACCCAACCAAAGCCGTTGAAGATGGCATCGACACATAAACCGGTAAATAGGATTGAAAGGAAAAGTAACCCTACCATCCATTTTGTTGGACGTTTGCCGTAATATTTTTTGTATACGCCGATCATTGGAATGGTTAATACATCGGCAAGGATAAAACCAATCACCCCACCAAATGAAATACCACCATGCCACAAGGCTGCCGCCAAGATTAAGTTACCTACTGAACAGACATAGGCGATCATGGCGACGAAAATACCAATAATGACATCGAGCAATGAGTGAAGCCATGTCGGTAAGCCAACATCGTTACTGATGAATAACGCTTTCCACCCTTCTTGGGGGACAAGCGCAATCAAGATGGATGACACCACCACGCCAATTAAGATCTCTTTGCCTATCATGGCGAGATCCATTTGGAAGAAACCTGCTGACTTGATGATTTTAGACATCAAGCCTGTCTCTTTTTGCGCTGGCATATCCATGTGATCATGTTTCATGCTCGACATATCCATACCGCAATCACTGGTTTCATGCTTCATGTTAGACATATCCATACCGCAATCGCTGGTTTCATGCTTCATGTTAGACATATCCATGCCGCAATCACTGGTTCTCATGCTTCATGTTAGACATATCCATACCGCAATCACTGGTTTCATGCTTCATGTTAGACATATCCATACCGCAATCGCTGGTTTCATGCTTCATGTTAGACATATCCATGCCGCAATCACTGGTTTCATGCTTCATGTTAGACATATCCATACCGCAATCACTGTGCGCATGTTTAGCAGGCTCTGCACTTTCAATATGCTGGCGTAGCTCTTGCTCGACCTCTTTAGGATAAAAACGACTAAACAAAAAGCCTACGGTTGCGATTAATATCAAGCCACCAATCACTTCACCCCAAAGGAATGTCCAGCCCATTAATGCCACCAGCACAATGAACATTTCCACTATCAAGTTGGTACTAGATACTAAAAATGCCATTGCATTCGCCAAGGTCGCTTTTTTCGCTAACAAAGTATGTGAAAGAGAAGCCGCCGCATAAGAGCATGACGAAGACACCATGCCGAGAATCGTTGTAAAGGTTAAGCTTTTGGCATCGGTTTTACCCAAGTGTTTAACCACGGTATCAACAGGTAATAAATGGCGGATAAAGGATGAAAGGATCAAGCCAAAGGCAAGAGGCCAAAAGATTTGCCATGACATGTTAAACAACACTGAAATGACATGAATGATGATGTTGCTATCCCCACTTTCCATGAAGACACCTTTGTTATTGTTATTTATAAGAGAAATATCGATAAAGCATAGTACGCTTCTCTAAAGCGTTACATTGCTTTATCACTCAAACTAACTTTGCAAATGTGCCTAAATAAAAGTTTAGCAATATCAATAACTAGCTATTATTTGAATAACAGTGACACGTCGTTAGATGATCGTTCACCATCCCAACGGCTTGCATAAACGAATAGCATGTCACCGCACCTATAAATTTAAAACCTTGCTTTTTTAGCACCTTACTCATGTGTGCTGATTGCTCAGTTTGCGATGGGACTTCTGCCATGGTCTGCCATTGATTCACCACAGCTTTGTTATCAACAAACAGCCAGAAGAAATCGACTAATGGAGTGTGTTTTCGCACTGCAATTAACAGTTCGAGGTTATTCAATGCCGCCGCGATTTTACCTTTGTGCTTAATGACATCGAACTGCTGACAAATATGCTCAACTAACCATTCTCGAGGCTGAGGTAATAACTCGTTTTCAATTTTTTCTAAATCAAAATCAAGAAAAGCTGCCCTATAAGCAGGACGTTTACGTAGCACCGTTAACCAGCTTAATCCGCTTTGCATACTCTCTAAAATAAAGCATTCGGCAAGGGCGTTATCATCTCTGATAGTGTTACCCCACTCAGTATCATGATAATGCTGTAACAGTGGATCGGCAGTTGCCCAATCGCAGCTTATCATTGGCGTACTTTCGGTTGTCATGGATAAAGTCCTTATAAAAAAATACGGGAGTATTGCTACTCCCGTATTGGCTTCTACACGTTGTTTTAATTTATAGGAAAACGCTTAGTGTTGCAGCAATAATGAAAGCAATCGTACCCAGAAGTGTTTCCATTACCGTCCACGTTTTTAGTGTCGTTTTCTCATCCATGTCTAGCAGTTTACCTACTAGCCAGAATCCTGAATCGTTGAAGTGAGATAGCACGGTCGCACCCGATGCAATCGCAATCACGATGAAGCATAAATCTAATGCACTTAAACCTGTTGTTGCCGCAACCATAGGGGCAATCAGTGCCGCTGTTGTGGTTAGAGCAACCGTTGCTGAACCTTGTGCTACACGAAGTGCTGTCGAGACTAAGAATGCTGCCACAATCACAGGCATTCCCATATCTGACATTAAATTTGCTAACGCATCACCAATACCGCTTGCACGTAGTACGCCACCGAACATGCCACCCGCACCCGTTACCAGAATCACCGCACAGATTGGCGCAAGTGAATCACCACATAGCTTTTCAAGTTTTGCCATGCCGTAGTTTTTCGAGAACAGTGCCAAACAGAATAGTAACGTGATCATCAGAGCAATCGGCGTTTTGCCCAACATACGTAATACGTTTACCCAAGTATCTTGACCATCAACCACGCCCATCACTGTTAGTGTGTGTAGACCTGTATCCATGAAGATCAGTACTAACGGCATTAATAGAATCGCAAGCACTGTTGAGAACTTAGGAAGGTTGTTTTCGTCAATCACTTCTTGAGTTGCTAAAAATGCTTGTGGCAGTGGCAGTTTGAATCGCTCACCCGCCCATAAACCGTAAAGGTAAGCACCTAAGTACCATGTTGGTAATGCAATCACTAAACCAACAATTGTTAGTAGACCAATGTTCGCACCTAGCAGTTCACCTGCCGCAACTGGGCCTGGGTGTGGTGGCAAGAATGCGTGCATTACCGCAAATGCACCCGCTACTGGTAATGCATATTTAATGGTTGAGCCACCAAATTGCTTCGCCACACTAAATAGGATTGGCATCATTACCATTAGACCAGCATCGAAGAAAATTGGGAAACCAAACAATAGTGATGCGACACCTAAAGCAAAGGGTGCTCGCTCAGAACCGAACCTACCAATTAATGTATCCGCTAATACTTTCGCACCACAGGTTACTTCTAAAATTCGACCAATCATGGTGCCTAAACCCACCAGTAGAGCAACAGAGGCAAGCGTGCCACCAAAGCCCGACATCATGGTTGGTACAACCTGATCAGCATTAACACCTGTGACCACTGCTGTAATAAAACTCACTAAGGTTAACGCTAAGAAAGCATGTAACCTGAATTTCATAATAAGCAGTAATAACAACAAGATAGAACAGAGCGCAATAAATAATAAGTAGGTTGGTTCTAACGTCATACAGGATTACTCCGGCAAAAATATAGTTATTTCGTTGTGAATATTTTTATTGTGATAGTCTTCACAACCCTTTATGTTACGGGTAACATGTTACCCGTAACATGGTAACTTACAAGTAAATCGAACAATCGATATTCAAAAATGAGATAGAGGTTAAAAAAATGGCAGGTCAGAGCATTATTGTAATGGGGGTGTGTGGTAGCGGTAAATCAACAATTGGTGAAGGTATCGCTGCTCGCTTAAAGGCAAAGTTCATTGATGGCGATGATTTACACCCAAGAGCCAACATTCAAAAAATGGACAGTGGCACCCCTCTTAATGATGCTGATCGTGAACCTTGGCTAGAGCGCATTCGTGATGCGGCATATAGCTTAGAAAATAAAAACGAAGTAGGGATCATTGTGTGTTCTGCTTTGAAAAAGAAATATCGCGATCAAATCCGTGAAGGCAATCAGAGCGTCTCTTTCGTCTTTTTAGACGGCGATCGTGAGCTGATCCTTGAGCGTATGCGTGCCCGTAAAGGTCACTTTATGCGTGAAACCATGTTAACCAGCCAGCTTGAAACCTTAGAACGCCCTGTTAATGAAGCAGGTGTATTCGCTGTCTCTATCGAAGGTTCAGTCACTGACATTATTGAAAACGCTGTTGAGCAATTGCGTGGAGCAAGCCTATGAACCCTGTCATTTCTGCCGTTACCGAGCGTATTAAAGCAAGAAGCGCTGAGAGTTACTCACAATGGCTCGCCATGACCAAGGAAATGGAACAAGCAGGTAAAGGCCGTAGCCAATTGTCGTGCGGTAACCTTGCCCACGTTGTAGCAGCCAATTGCGCGCAAGAGAAATCAGCGATCCTTGATTTTCTCCATGCCAACATTGCCATTGTTAGCGGCTATAACGACATGCTAAGTGCCCACCAGCCTTATAAGTTCTACCCTGACATCATTGCTAAAGCGTTAGCTGAATACGGTCACACTAGCCAAGTTGCAGGTTGTGTGCCAGCGATGTGTGACGGTATTACCCAAGGTCAGCCGGGTATGGAAATGTCGCTGTTTTCCCGTGATGTGGTCGCGCAAGCAACGGCGATCACGCTAAGTCACAATGCATTTGATGCGACATTACTGTTAAGCATCTGCGATAAAATCGCACCGGGACAATTAATGGGCGCATTATCTTTTGCGCATTTACCGACGGCATTTGTACCTGTTGGCCCGATGGGAACAGGCATCAGTAACGATGAGAAAGTCAGCGTTCGTCAGCAATATGCAGCAGGTGAAGTGGACTCAAATGCCCTACTAACGATGGAGTGCCAAGCGTATCACTCTCCGGGCACCTGTACCTTCTACGGCACAGCCAATACCAATCAGCTGATTTTAGAAGCCATGGGCTTAATGCTACCGGGCTCGGCATTTGTGCCTCCGACAAGCGAATTACGTAAAGCATTAACCGAAGAATCTGCGTGTCGTATTGCGGCGGCAGCAAATCAACAATCGACACAATACCGCCCACTATATGAAGTTGTAACAGCAGAAAGTCTGGTGAACGGTTTAGTAGCATGGCTAGCATCTGGTGGCAGTACTAACCACAGCTTACACATGGTCGCGATTGCCCGTTGTGCAGGTTTGATTTTAACTTGGGATGACATTAACGATTTATCTGATGTCGTACCGCTATTGGTACGCATGTACCCAAATGGTCCTGCTGACATTAATGCTTTCCAACAAGCAGGTGGTGTACCAACGTTAATGAAAGCACTACACCAACACGGACTATTAAACACTGAAGTGAAAACCGCTTTTGGTGACTTTAGTGACGTGATGACAACACCAAGTATCAACAACGGTAAGTTGATTTGGACTGCTTGTGATGATTCCACTGATGGTGATGTAATTTGTACGCCTAAGCATGTATTTAGCGCAACTGGCGGCTTGAAAGTCTTAGCGGGCAATATCGGAAAATCGGTGATTAAAGTCTCTGCCGTTGCTGCTGAGCATCAACATATTTGTGCGCCTGCAAAAGTTTTCCGTTGTCAAAACGAGGTTGAAAAAGCCTACAAGCAAGGCTTATTAGATCAAGATGCGATCATTGTCGTGACCCATAATGGTCCTGCGGCAAATGGTATGCCTGAGCTTCACAAATTGATGCCAATTTTGGGGAATATCCAGAAGAAAGGCTATAAAGTAGCGCTAGTAACGGATGGTCGCCTATCTGGTGCATCAGGCAAAATCCCTGCAGCTATTCACATTACACCTGAAGCATTACGTGGCGGTGCAATTGGTTTAGTGGAAGATGGCGATATGATTGAATTAAATGCAGTCACGGGTGAACTAACCGTTCAAGCCGATCTCAGTGCTCGTACTGCCACATATACCTTAGACACACCAGCACTGACCTTTGGTCGTCAACTGTTTGCAAACATGCGCCATAACGTATCAAGTGCTGATACTGGTGCCACCATTTTTTAAGTTATTGGATAGGAAGAAATCTATGAACACTTGGCAAGTTAACCCACAAGATGTTTTTGCCGCATCTCCTGTTGTTCCTGTAATGATCATTGAACGTGTTGAAGATGCTGTTCCTATGGCGCAAGCACTGCAAAATGGTGGGATCACGGTATTTGAAATTACCCTACGTACTCCTGTTGCCCTTGATGCTATCCGTGCTATCGCACAAGCCATGCCAGAGGCAATGGTGGGTGCTGGTACTGTGCTAACCTGTGAGCAATACGATGCCGCTGTTGAAGCGGGTGCTAAATTTGTGATTTCTCCGGGAATGACACCTAAGCTACTTAGTCACGCTAAAGCTGGCTCTGCACCATTAATTCCAGGTGTTAGTACGCCATCTGAAATCATGCAAGCATTAGAGCTTGGCTACCAACATCTTAAGTTCTTCCCTGCTGAAGCTAACGGCGGTGCTAAAGCGCTAGCTGCAATTGCTGCACCGCTACCACAAGTTAAATTCTGCCCAACAGGTGGCATTAGCCCTGCTAACGTTGATCAATACAAAGCGGTGAAATGTGTGGCGACTGTAGGCGGCTCTTGGATGCTACCAAAAGATCTGATCGATAACGGTCAGTGGGATGAAATTACGAAGTTGTCTCAAGAAGCGGTAGCGCTATTAGCTAAATAACGCTTTGGTGTAATAGCTAAATAGATCACAAAAAAGCAGCGCACGAGTTCATCGTTCGCTGCTTTTTTATTGTTTTATTAACGGTTTTATTCGTGATCTTAAACAGGCTTACCCAAGCTCTCGCCCAAATACAAACTGTAGCCAATATCTTGGATTGGTTTAGTCACCTTCTTACCCGATAGTTTTTTAAGTAACAATGTGGCGGCCGCTGCCCCAATTTCCTCACGAGGCGTATTCACACTGGCAAGCGTCGGTGAAATAGCCTTACCAATATCTAAAGCGTTATAACCTGCAATCGCCACACGATTAGGGATATCAATGTGGTGCTCTTGGCAATGCATCATGGCACCAATGGCTAAGTCATCGTTGGTGCAAAATACCCCATCTAGCTCTGGGAATTGTTCCAATGCTTGGCGCATCAACTCACGTCCTTGAGTAAAACTGGAATGCTCTTGGGTGGATACAATCTGTGGCGTTAAGCCATTAGCTTCCATCGCTTGCAAATAGCCTTCACTACGTAGCTGAGTTCGACGATCTAATCGCGCCGCAAAATAGACAATGTGACGACGACCGTATTCAATCATCTTGGACACTAAATCAAACGCAGCTTGTTTATGATCGAGCCCTACTGCCATATCAATCGGGTTTTCAGGCAAATCAATGGTTTCTACCACAGGGATCGCTGCAGCATTGATCATCTTATGGCTACGTTCGCTATGAATACTTTCAGTTAAAATCAAACCATCAACGTGATATGACAAGAGCGAAGCGATCTTCTCTTCTTCCTCTTCTGCGCTATAACCATAGTGAGTGATCAGCGTTTGATAGCCTTCGGCTTTTGTTACTGATTCAATCCCCTGTAATAGCGAAGCAAACACTTGGTTGGATAACGATGGCAGTAATATGCCAATCGCTTTACTGTTGCGGTTAGACAAAATATCTGGCGCGCGACTTGCGACATATCCTAGCTCATCGACCACTACCGCTATTTTCTCACGGGTGGCTTCTGCAACCGAGTTAGGATCACGCAAGTAACGACTGACAGTCATCTTAGTGACACCCACTTTCTTGGCTACATCATTTAATGTGGGACGGTGTTTTGGCTTCGCAGTCATTGATCTGTCCTAACGCGGCTTAATAGATAAAACGTAATAATGGCGTAGAGTATGAGCTAAATTCGCTAGCAGCAACTATTTATCGTTAATATCTTATAGTTAGCACTATACGTTTGGCGATAAATTGTCGAGAACAAGAAAAAACTCCGTGAGAAATGTGGCGCTCAGGTCACGAAAAACGTAAAATCCCGCCTTTCCTTCATATCACTAGGTGATATGAACTGATCTGGAATCAGAAAAGAGACAATAGAGCTATGTTTAAACCAGAATTACTTTCGCCAGCAGGCAGCCTTAAAAACATGCGTTATGCATTCGCCTACGGTGCAGATGCAGTATACGCAGGTCAGCCTCGCTACAGCCTTCGTGTTCGTAATAACGAATTCAACCACGAAAACCTAAAGATCGGTATTGATGAAGCACACGCGCAAGGCAAAAAGCTTTACGTAGTATGTAATATTCAGCCGCATAACTCTAAGTTAAAGACATTTATCCGCGATCTTAAACCAATCGTTGAAATGGGTCCTGACGCACTTATCATGTCAGATCCGGGTCTTATCATGATGGTTCGTGAAGCTTTCCCTGAGGTGGTTATTCACCTATCAGTTCAAGCGAACGCAGTTAACTGGGCGACAGTAAAATTCTGGGCAAGCCAAGGTGTTGAGCGTGTGATTCTATCTCGTGAGCTTTCACTAGAAGAAATCGAAGAAATTCGTGAGCACTGCCCTGACACTGAACTAGAAATCTTTGTTCACGGCGCACTATGCATGGCTTACTCTGGTCGTTGCTTACTGTCTGGTTACATCAACAAGCGTGACCCTAACCAAGGTACATGTACTAACGCATGTCGTTGGGAATACAAGACAGAAAAAGCGACTGAAAACGATGCTGGTCAAATTGTTGAAGTACAAGATGCAGCAGCAGTTCAAATGCAAGACGCTGAGCGCCCAGACAATACACTTGGCCTAGGCAAACCAACTGATGAAGTTGTGCTATTGAGCGAATCTCACCGCCCTGAAGAGAAAATGGCGGCATTTGAAGATGAGCACGGTACTTACATCATGAACTCGAAAGATCTTCGTGCTGTTCAACACGTTGAGCGTCTAACTAAGATGGGTGTTCACTCACTGAAAATCGAAGGTCGTACTAAGTCGTTCTACTACTGTGCACGTACTGCGCAAGTTTACCGTAAAGCGATTGATGATGCGGTTGCAGGTAAGCCATTTGATGACTCACTAATGGGCACGCTAGAAAGCCTTGCTCACCGTGGTTACACTGAAGGTTTCCTACGTCGTCACACCCATGATGCGTACCAAAACTACGACTACGGTTACTCTATTTCTGATTCTCAACAATTTGTTGGTGAGTTCACGGGCAAACGCCGTGGTGATCTTGCTGAAGTTGAAGTGAAGAACAAGTTTGTTGTTGGTGATAGCCTTGAAGTGATGACACCAAAAGGTAACGTTATCTTTACGCTTGAGACAATGGAAAACCGTAAGTCTGAAGTGATTGATGATGCCAAAGGTAACGGTCACTTTGTATTTATCCCAGTACCACAAGACATGGATCTTGAGTACGGTCTACTTATGCGTAACTTGGGCAACGGTGAAGACACACGTAACCCACACGCACCTAAAGACGGTCAATAAGCACTATGGCACTGCTCATTACAAGCAAATGCATTAACTGCGATATGTGTGATCCTGAATGCCCTAACGAGGCGATCACCATGGGTGACGAGATCTATGAAATCAACCCAGATCGTTGTACTGAATGTAAAGGGCATTACGACAAGCCGACTTGTCAGTCTGTTTGTCCGATCACCAATTGCATTATTACCGATCCTGAACACGTAGAGTCAGATGAAGAGTTACTAGAGAAATTTGTTACTCTTCAAGGTCTTGCTTAATCAAAGCTCGCCACTGAATCTAATGTTCAGACCATAAAAAAGCGCCTCTCGGCGCTTTTTTTGTATCTCGTTATTGGCGCTATATGCTGATAATTAGCTTAACTATCAATCACCACATGACACTGAGCGGGTAACACTGGCTTCGGTTTAGGCTTTGGCTTTACCGCAGGCTTATTTGAAGCTGGCTTTTGATAATCAGGTGACCATGACGCAAGCTCTTTACCACAACCATCACCCGGTGGTGGCGGTGTTTGTGGCTCACAGTATTGGCTACCTTCAGGACAATTTAAACGGACGTGAAAATGGTAATAATGCCCAAACCAAGGACGCACCTTACGCAGCCAGTCACGATCTTTCCACTTCGTCTTACAAAGCTGCTCTTTAATCACTGGGTGAACAAAGATGCGCGCCACACGATCATCACTTGCTGCTAATTGGATAAGCTGTGCTTGCTTAGTGCCCCAGTTCTTTTCAATGATCTTGTAGTTCTTTACGTCAACCATCGGCAGTGCAGATACACTTTTCAGTTGTTTTTGAGTTAATGGCTTTTCAGGAATGCGCAACCAAATATCAGCATCCAAACCTGTTTGATGGCTGGCATGGCCTGACGAGAAACGCCCACCACGAGGCATGGCAATATCGCCCACCAGCACATTACCGATTTTCAGTTGTTGTGAGGTTTTCATTAACTCTTTTAAGAAGGTGATCATTTCATGGTTACCGTAGTAACGACCACGCTCAGCGCGGATCACCTGATAACCTTCACCTTGCAGCGGAAGCATCTCTCCTCCCGCTAAACAACCATTGGCGTACGAACCAATTGATTTTGATTCACCCACAGTTGGTGTTTTTACTTTCTCCCATGGCGATGCCATCACACTAGTGCTTGATGCCACCAGTAACAATCCTGTCAAAATTTTCCCTAGCACACAGATATTCCTAAATTAGTGATAATAAACTGGATCATAGCTTATGCTTTTTCATGACTCCAATTAAATCCTGTTTTTTATCTCACTAATGAACAATTTTATCCCTACCACTATAACGATATATCTATCATTTAAATAAGAATGATTCTCTTATTCAATAAAAACTATAGGGTATTATTGGTTTATTTAAGTCAGTATTTGTTATTTTAACTTATTTAAATTAATTATTATCGGCGCAATTAAATATAAAAACATAAAAATTAAACTGTCGATAATCTTTATTTACAGATTTAAATAACCACCTAAATATTCAATTATAGGATTAAGATTTAATTTATTATTCTGTGCTTATGGGTATAAATTGTCGCACGCCCTTCTCGACAAAAACCAATTAATGTTAAACCTGACTCTTCTGCTAAGTTAATCGCTAATGCTGTCGGTGCTGATACTGCAAATAATATTTCCACCCCAACCGATGTGGCTTTTTGGATTATTTCATAACTTGCACGACTGGTAATTAAGATTGCACCATTGGTAAGTCGAGGATATTTTGCACGAGCACCAATTAACTTATCTAAAGCAACGTGACGGCCCACATCTTCATAGATAGCAGCTAGCTCGCCTTGCTCATTTAACCATACCGCAGCATGGGTACAGCAGATACGATTAGCGAGTTCCTGATGTTGATACAAAAACTTAAGAGACTGATTAATAATAGAAAGAGGCATTCTTTGCGTGTCAGGAACCTGCGTGACTGGCTTCATCGCTTGCTTTAAATGTTCGATCCCACATAGCCCACATCCAGTCCTACCCACCAGCTGTCGACGCTGCTCTTTAAGCATCATAAAAGGGCGATTTTGTAATTCGATATATACTTCAATGCCCTCTTTATTACTTTTTATATCAATATTTTTTATTTCTTTAATATTGTTAATGATTCTTTCAGATAATGAAAAGCCAATAGCAAAACTTTCAAGATGAGAAGGGGTCGCCATCATTACCACATGCGAAATACCATTATAAATAAGTGCAACGGGCACTTCTTCTGCTATAAAGTCTTCACATTCTATTTTTATTCCATTCTTATATTTAATTATTTCATGAACGGAATATTCCTGATGTTCTATATATTCATCAGTAATTAAACAACTGGACATTTATTATTTCACACAAAGATTTGACGATATTATATTCGCGCCTATAATAGCCAACCTCTTATGTAATACAATTCTTTTTTATAATAATTAGGTGAGTTGACTTTGAATATTAGTAGACGTCAATTATTTAAATTGTGCGCGGGAGCTGTCGCAACGACAACTATTGCCTCCCTTGCCACAATACCGCAAAAAGCTTGGGCGCAAGCTCGAGAATTTAAATTAACCGCAGCAAAAGAAACCCGTAATACGTGTTCTTACTGCTCGGTAGGTTGCGGAACATTACTTTATAGCACTGGCGCAGCAAACGGTAATATCAAACAAAAGGTATTCCACGTTGAAGGTGATCCCGATCATCCAGTAAGCCGCGGTGCATTATGTCCAAAAGGTGCCGGCCTAGCTGGTTTTGTTAACAGCGAACAACGTTTGAAATTCCCCGAATATCGCGCACCTGGTTCAGACAAATGGCAACGTATTTCATGGGATGAAGCATTCACCCGTATTGCCAAGTTAATGAAGCAAGACCGTGATGAAAACCTTGTTAAAACAAACGAACAAGGCACCACAGTTAACCGCTGGCTAACCACAGGTATGCTATGTGCTTCGGCAGAGAGCAACGAAAATGGTTGGTTAACACAAAAATTTGCTCGTGGTTTGGGCATGGTTCCAGTTGACACTCAAGCGCGTATTTGACACGGCCCAACGGTAGCAAGTCTTGCTCCAACATTTGGCCGCGGCGCGATGACCAACAACTGGGTTGACATTAAAAATGCCAACGTAATCCTTGTAATGGGCGGTAACGCAGCAGAAGCACACCCTGTTGGCTTCCGCTGGGCAATTGAAGCTCAAAAAACCAATAACGCTGAAATCATTGTGGTTGATCCACGTTTCACGCGTACAGCAGCAGTGGCTGATCACTATGCACCGATCCGTTCAGGTGCTGATATTGCTTTCCTATTAGGTGCGATTCGTTACCTGATCGCAAGCAGTCAAGTGAATCACGAATATGTGAAAGCCTACACTAACGCTAGCTTTATCGTACGTGATGATTACGAGTTCCACGATGGTCTGTTCTCTGGCTATGACGCCGAGAAACGTAAGTACGATCGTAGTAGCTGGTTCTACAAGCTAGACGATAACGGCTATGCAATGAAGGATGAAACCCTACAGCATCCTCGTTGTGTATGGAACTTACTGAAAGAGCACGTATCTCGCTACACACCTGATGTGGTTTCAAACATCACAGGTACCCCTGTTGATATGTTTGAACACGTGTGTAAAGCACTAGGTAGCACAGCAGCCGATAACCGTACTGCAACGATCTTGTACGCAACAGGTTGGACTCAGCACTCAAAAGGCGCTGAAAACATCCGTTGTATGGCAATGATCCAGTTGCTGCTCGGTAACATGGGTATGGCTGGCGGCGGTGTTAACGCCCTACGTGGTCACTCTAATATTCAAGGTATTACAGACCTTGGTTTGCTAGCACAAAGTTTGCCGGGTTACTTGAAGCTGCCATCTGATAAAGATGTGGATCTTGCAACTCACCTTAAGCACCACACACCAGTGGCACTTGAAGCGGATCAAACGAACTACTGGCAACACTACCCGTCTTTCTTCGTTTCATTACTGAAGTCGTTCTACGGTAAAAACGCCACCGCAGAAAACAACTTTGGTTACGACATGATGCCGAAGTGGGATCAAGGTTACGACATGCTTCGCGTCTTCGACATGATGAAGAAAGGCGAAATGAACGGTTACATCTGTCAAGGTTTCAACCCTGTTGGCTCGATGTCTAACAAACAGAAATCATTGGATGCGCTATCTAAGTTGAAATACTTGGTGGTGATCGATCCACTTGCGACAGAAACCTCGACTTTCTGGCAGAACAAGCCAAACGTAAACGAAGTGGATACCAAGAATATCCAAACGGAAGTGTTCCGTTTACCTTGTGCATGTTTCGCTGAAGAAGATGGCACCATCGTAAGTTCAGCGCGCTGGTTACAGTGGCACTGGAAAGCGGCTGATATGCCGGGAGAAGCGAAAGGTGATGCTGAGATCTTAGCGGGTATCCTCTTGAAGATGCGTGAAATGTACCAGAAAAATGGCGGTACATACCCAGATCCTATCCTATCGCTGGATTGGAGCTATGCGATCCCTGATGCGCCAAATACCAAAGAATTAGCGCAAGAGCTTAACGGTAAAGATGCTAACGGCAATCAACTATCTAGCTTTGCTCAGCTAAAAGCAGATGGCTCTACCACTGCAGGTTGTTGGCTATACACAGGTAGTTGGACTCAAGCGGGTAACCAAACTGCTCGTCGTGATAACAGCGATCCATCCGGTTTAGGTTTAGCGCCAAACTGGGCATGGTCTTGGCCTGCTAACCGTCGTGTGCTGTACAACCGTGCATCAACACGTCCTGATGGTAGCCCTTGGGATAAATCACGCACGCTAGTTGAATGGAATGGTAGCAAGTGGGTTGGCCCTGATGTGCCTGACTTTAATGCGAAATTGCCACCATCAAGCAATGCAGGTCCATTTATCATGCAACCAGAAGGCGTAGGTCGTCTATTTGCGTTAGATAAAATGGCAGAAGGTCCGTTCCCTGAGCACTACGAACCATTTGAAACACCGATTGGTACCAACCCATTACATAAGAATGTGGTATCCAACCCAGCGGCGCGTATTTTCAAAGACGATCTTGAGCAGCTTGGTCAAAAAGAGCAGTTCCCATTTGTCGGTACAACTTACCGCTTAACGGAGCACTTCCATACCTGGACCAGCCACTCACACTTCAACGCTGTACTACAGCCAGAGCAGTTTGTTGAGATCGGCGAAGGTCTAGCGAAAGAGCGTGGCATTAATAATGCTGACATGGTGCGTGTAACGTCTAAGCGTGGCTTCATTGAAGCAAAAGCCTATGTGTCTAAACGTATTCGCCCACTACAGGTTAACGGTCAAGCCGTACATACCGTTGGTATCCCAATTCACTGGGGTTACGAAGGTGATACGAAGCCTGGTTATCTTGCTAATACGCTAACCCCAGATGTGGGTGATGCGAACTCGCAAACACCAGAGTACAAGGCATTCTTGGTTAACGTGGAAAAGGTGAAGTAAGCCATGGGTATGGAATCACAGAATATTATTCGTAGTTCTGCGACATCATCGCTAACGCCTTCACCAGATGCGCGTAAACGCCAAATTCAGGTCACAAAGCTTATCGATGTAACGTGCTGTACTGGCTGTAAAGGCTGTATGGATGCGTGTAGCGAATGGAACAACTTGCGCGGCAAAGTAGGTACTTTTGAAGGTAGTTACCAAAATCCGCCAAATACAACCGCTGAAACATGGACCACTATCCACTTCAAAGAAATTGAAGAAGATAACAAGTTCAAATGGTTATTCAGCAAACACAGCTGTATGCACTGTTCTGATCCTGGCTGTTTAAAAGCCTGTCCAGAGCCTGATGCTATCGTGCAATACGAAAACGGTGTTGTCGATTTCAACTCTGAAAAGTGTGTCGGTTGTGGCTACTGTATTGCTGGTTGTCCGTTTGATATTCCACGCATGAACCCAGTCGATAACCGTGTTTACAAGTGTACTTTGTGTCTTGATCGCCTACAGGCAGGTCAAGTGCCTTCATGTGCGAAAACCTGTCCTACAGGTGCACTACGTTTTGGTGAGCGAGAAGAAATTCTTGAATACGCTAACCAACGTGTTGCAGCGCTGAAAGCAAAAGGTCACAAAAATGCTGGCGTGTATAACCCAGCAGGTGTCGGCGGTACTCACGTGATTTATGTGTTGCACGATATCACCGATCCTGAGCGATACGATCTACCTAAAGATCCAAAGATCAGTGAAACCGTGAAGCTATGGAAAGACGATGTGAAGCCGCTAGCTGCCGCAGGTCTATTCGGTACATTAGCACTTGCTGCTGTGCACCGTGTCACTGTAGGTCGTAGCCGTGTCGCTGAAGAAGAAGGAGATGAATAATGAGTTTGAATAAAACGATTTTACGTCATAAGCCTTTAGATCGCGTGGTGCACTGGACTGTCGCACTATCAGGTATCTGGACGTTATTGTCTGGTTTATCTTTTATGTTCGCACCATTGCACTTCCTTAGCTATGTCTACGGTTCGCCGCAACTTGCTCGCATCTTGCACCCATTCGGCGCAATTGTGATGACAATCGGCTTAGCTTTCTTAGTTGTTCGCTACTGGAGCCATAACCACTTTGAAAAAGGTGATCTCCAGTGGATGCTGAAAGTGAAAGACGTGCTGACTGAGAACGAAGAAAACGTACCAGAAGCAGGGCAATACAACGCAGGTCAGAAGATGATCCTACGTCAGTTCATTGCTTGTGCGGTGTTATTACTCGTGACAGGTCTGATTGCATGGCGTGCTTACTTTGCAGGTTACTTCAGCATCGACATTGTGCGTATTGCACTGATTGTTCACTCAATCACAGCGGTTGTATTTGCCCTTAGCCTGATCATCCATGTTTACATGGCGTACTGGGTAAAAGGCTCAATCGACGGCATGTTAGAAGGCAAGGTGTCCCCTGCTTGGGCGAAGAAACACCACCCTCGTTGGTTCCGCGCTATTACCAGCGGTAAAAACCAACACTAACAGCACTGTAAAAAGCGATAAGCCAATGTTTATCGCTTTTCATTCCTATACCAACCAAGGGCAACTTTGGTTGGTATTCTTGTACTTGGAAAACAGCATGAGCGTAAAAATTCTCGATAAAAACACGATAGTTAAACAAAACAGCGATGGTTTTACCCCACTCATCATCGGTGATCCTGCAACCATTTTTTCAGCACGTGCCGCACGTTTGCGTGAACTTGCTAAAGACTCTTTTATGGCAGATTACCTCCTTGTTGCGGGTCAAATTGTGCAACTCCAAGCGCAACTAGCAGAAGACTTCGCAGCACCAGTGGCGCAATTTGTTCAAACTCACGAGCTTGCTTGGCCGCTAACCCTAAACAGTGACTGGTTCCCGCTATTAGAACAAATGCTGGCACAGTTAAGCACCTCACTACGCCTTGTTGCCTCTGATGATATTGTGAAAATTATCGATGCGATTAATGAGCTTGATAGCGACACTCTACACCATTACTTCACAGCACTTCAGCACAACCAATCTGAGCGAGTACCAGCTGATCTTGCGATCATCCTTTTCGCCTGTATCAATACTTTCACTAGCCTAATGGTGAAAACCACCGCACTTGAATGGCAACCAGAGCCAAATGTAAAACAGCATACCTGTCCATTATGTGGTGGCGCGCCTGCTGCCAGTATGATCAAAGGCAGCGGCCATCGTTACTTACATTGCAGCCAGTGTGAAGCCGAGTGGCATCGCCTACGTGCAGAATGTACCCAATGTGCTGACGGTGAGAATATTCAGCTACAAAGTGAAACCCTAGAAGATGCGGTACGTGCCGAAACATGTGGTCACTGTCATAGCTATCTGAAGATTTTATTTTTAGAAAAACAACCAAACCTTGATCCTATCGCAGACGACCTTGCGACATTAGTGCTAGATCAGAAGTTAAGCCAGAGCGAATTATACCGTAATGGATTTAACCCATTCCTTTTACCACTAATGCAGTAATGCCGAGTTTGATATGACAGCCCAAGCACTCTACGCCCATTTACCTAGTGTTGATCTGATTTTAAATCATCAATCACAACAAGCCTTGATCAACCAATACGGCAAAGAGCATATCACCGCCCTTGTTCGTCAGTTACTCGACCAAGCCCGTGATAGCATCAAACAGCAACAACAATTGCCACTATGGTTAAGCCTAAATGAGTGTGACGGGCTGGCGCTGACACAACTAAAACAGCAACGTATTACCTTGTTCTCAGAGCAATTAGCGCAAGTCGCACAACCGCTGGGATCTAAAGGACAACGCCGTGCATTTAACTTAACCGGCACTATCCTACACACCAATTTAGGTCGTGCTTTGCAAGCAGAAGCGGCGATCAAAGCGGTCACTGATGTCATGCGTTTTCCGTCAACCTTGGAATATTCACTACAACAAGGTAAGCGTGGTCACCGAGATCACGCCATTAGTGAACAACTTCAACAGCTGATTGGCTGTGAAGATGCCTGTTTGGTCAATAATAATGCTGCTGCCGTGCTACTGATGTTGGCAAGTTTAGCCAACGGTAAAGAAGTGATTGTTTCACGCGGTGAATTAGTTGAAATTGGTGGCTCGTTCCGTATTCCTGATGTCATGCGCCAAGCGGGATGTCAGTTAGTCGAAGTCGGCGCAACAAACCGTACTCATTTGAAAGATTACCAACAAGCGATCAATGAAAACACCGCATTACTGATGAAAGTACACACCAGCAATTATATGATCCAAGGCTTTACTAGCGCGGTATCTGAAGCGGAGTTATGTGCACTAGGACGTTCAATGCAGGTGCCAGTGATCAGCGATTTAGGTAGCGGCTCATTAATCGATTTAGCTCAATACGGACTGCCAAGCGAACCGATGCCACAAAAGATGCTCCAAGATGGCATTGATTTGGTGAGCTTCTCTGGTGACAAACTATTGGGCGGTCCACAAGCTGGGATCATTGCGGGTAATGCAGATCTGATAGCACAATTACAACACCATCCTCTAAAACGTGCCCTTCGCTGTGACAAAATGACCTTAGCAGCGCTTGAGGCAACACTGAATTTATACCGTCATCCTGAGCGTTTACCTTGTGATCTACCCACTCTTTCCATGCTTACTCGCAGCCTTGATGCCCTTACCGATTTAGGTCAGCGTCTGATACCTCACTGTCAGCAACTGGTTGGTCAGCATTTCACCGTCTCTGTGATGCCTTCAATGGGGCAAATTGGCAGTGGTGCACTACCCACCGAACAGCTTGAATCTGTCGCATTGTGTTTCAGCGTTAACAATAATCAAACATCTCAAACGCTTAATGATCTTGCGGATCTTTTAGCAAGCGGCGAGATCCCAATTATCGGTCGTATCCACCATAACAGACTGTGGTTATGCCTGCGTGGGATCAGCCATGAACAAGACTTTATCGCTCAGCTTGCGCAACTTTCACTTACCCATAACGAATAACCAATAACGCCACTTATGATAATCGCCACAGCTGACCATGTTGATCATGGTAAAACCCATTTACTGCAAGCCTTAACAGGCACCAATGCCGATCGTTTACCTGAAGAGCAAAAACGTGGGCTTACCATTGATTTAGGCTATGCGTTTATGCCGTATTTATCGGCTACAACACAGCAACAAGAAACTCTCGGGTTTATTGATGTTCCCGGCCATGAGAAGTTTCTTTCTAATATGCTAGCGGGTGTCGGTACAGCCCATCATGCAATGTTAATTGTTGCTGGTGATGAAGGCATGATGGCGCAAAGCTATGAGCATTTAGCGATCCTACGTTTACTGGCAATGGATAGCTTAACCGTGGTGATCACCAAATCCGATCTCACCACAGTAGAGCAACAACAGCAGCTAGAAGCACAGCTCACTCAACTCTTATTTCAGCAAGGCTTTACCGAGCCGCAGATCTTTCACTGCTCAGCGTTTACTGGGGATGGTATTGACGTACTTAAAGCTCACTTGATCGCTTTAGCAGACAATGAAAGACAGCAACAAAATGATTTAGGCTTTCGCCTTGCTATCGATCGTGCTTTTCATGTCAAAGGGGCAGGTTTAGTTGTTACAGGTACCGCATTAAGTGGCAATATTGCTGTTGGTGATAGCTTACAATTTGTCAGTCACCACAAGTTAAAACAAGGCCAAACACAGACTAAAACCGTGCGCATAAAAGGCTTACATGCACAGGGGAAAACAGCACAAACGGCGACGGAAAACCAGCGTGTGGCAATGAATATTGTCGGTGATATTGATAAACAGGATCTTAATCGTGGCGATTGGTTAGTCGAGATTGCACCCAATACAGTGATTAATCGTGTAGCAGTTGCACTAACAGCCAATACCAATATTAAACACTGGCAAACGGTGCAGGTTTTCCATGCTGCGACCCACACTACAGGCCGTATTGCGCTTCTTGAAGCTGATGAAGTCAAAGCTGGTAATTCTGCACTAGCTGAAATTACTTTCGATAGCCCACTGTGTTTAGCTGAGCAAGATCGCTTATTACTGCGTGATCCTGCCTTAAAAACAAATCTTGGTAGTGGTTTGGTAATTGATTTACTGCCGCCTAATCGTGGTAAGCGAAAACCCGATCGTTTAGCTTATTTAACCCAGCGCGCGCCCCTTAATGCGCCTAAAGACATCATCGCCTTTAAACTAGCCAATAAACCGCAATCTATCAGTGAATTAACGTGGCAACATCAATGCTCTAATATCGAGCAAGTAGCTTGTGATCAAGTTGATAATGAGATCAGCCAATACGGTGATTTCCTTTGTACTTCTACCTATCAAGCACAACTACAGCATCTAATCATTGAAAAGCTCGCCCAATACCACCAGCAAGAAAACGATCATATTGGTTTGGGTAAAGATCGCTTATATCGCATCGCTGCACTCAATCAACCGACGGCTATTTTCAATGCCCTTTTAACGCAGTTATTAGCACAGCAAATTATTATCAATACCCGAGGTTGGTTACACCTTGCTAGCCACCAACTTCAGCTAACTGAACAAGAACAAAACTACTGGATCTACGTTGCACAAATGATGCAAACCAGCCAAGAGCCTTGGTGGGTTCGCGATCTTGCCAATGCGTGCGATATTGATGAAGACGAACTACGTACACTTAGCTATAAACTGGCACAACTGGGTTATATCTCTGCCATCGTGAAAGATCGTTATGTTACTCATGAGTATTTAATTCACATCGCCAATGCAGTACGAAAACATATCGAGCAGAACCAAAAACTAGAGACGGCAGATTTTAGAAACCTAAGCCAATTAGGGCGCAAGGTAGCGGTACAAATATTGGAATACTTAGACAAGATTGGATTTACAAAAAGAAAGTTTAATTACCGCGAACTGCGAGATGAAGATTTACTGAAAGGATAAACAAACAAAGTGGCGGAAGAACATAGGAGTCGAACCTACCCAGGACTGCTGGCAGCCCTACCCGGATTTGAAATCCGGACGCATCACCGGATACGCCGTTCTTCCTCATTTGTGTGACGTATTTTATGCGTTAAAGGTATGGTTATCAACTGCTATCGCTCAATTTCAGGGATAGCAGTTGTTTTTTAAGATCAACTGATTAAATATCAAACTACTTCATTTGCTGATCTAAATTTAGGATCGTTAAGGCGTTACTTACGCTAGTTGCAAGCACATCAACCACCCCCGAACGCAATGCGCCTAATAGTGCTAAGGCTTTACTATTTTCTGCGGCAACTACTACCACCGTTGGAATATGACGCAACTCTTCCATGGTTAAACCAATGACACGATCGCTCATCATGGTATCAGCTTGTTTACCGTGACTATCAAAAAAGTCATAACCTGCAATATCACCGACCACGCCTTTACGAATACGGGCTTCAACAATCTCTTGTGGAGTAAACCAACCTAACTTCACCATATGGCTGTTTTCATTCATATCACCGACACCAACTAACGCCACATCAGCACGACGTGCACGATCTAACGTCTCTTTAACTGTGCCGTTTTTCATGAAGGCTTCTTTTACCACAATGTCTTCAACATACGCTGGGGCATACAAGGTTTCACTGATGCCATCGTATTTTTTCGCTAACTGACGACAAATATGATCGGCATTAATCGCATTACCTGAGCGGTGAGTACCACCAATACCACACACAAAACGACATTTACGGTGCGGCACAACTCCCACATGGCTAGCAATCGAGGCAATGTTACGTCCCTGACCGACCGATACCACCATATCATCAGTGAGGGTTGCAGTAAGGTAGCTTGAAACTAAACTCGCCACTTGCTGACGTTGGGTTTCATCATCAGGCTGATCAAGTGCTACTAATGCGCGTTTTAGATTAAAGCGCTCAATCAGTTGTTGCTCTAACTTTTCACTAAATACAGGGTGGTATTTGACGGTGATTTCCACCACCCCCTCTTCACGAGCACGGCGTAGTAAACGCCCCACTTTAGCGCGAGACATACCAAAACGCTGAGAGATCTCTTCTTGAGTCGCACCATCCTGATAATAAGCAATGGCGATCTCAGTCAGTAAATCGCTATCTACATGGTTACTGTCAGTGCTGCTTGTACTCATTATGGTGCCCTTTATATGGATGAACGGGAATATTCTATCACTGAGAAGAACAAAGCAATACAGACTAAACTCTCACATTTATACCTGTACACCTTTCACTCATAAAAACAGCACAAAAGTGAACGTGTTTTTTACCACCTGTAGGCTTATGTCTAAAATCAAACATAACCAACTGATATAAAAACACTTAATATTGCGTACAGCTTTTTACCTTATGTATACCAAAAGCTAAAAAGGCTGCTCAAACAAAACTCGTTGCTCGAAGAGTAAGTTTATTCTATATACAAAAAGAGCTCTGTATGTCTATTGAGGCCTTAAATAAGGTCACGGAACAAAGATAAGAGTCGAACCGTTACTGACATTCAACTAAGATCTCAAATAAAAAAGCTAATCTACTTAACGGCTTAGATACTTAATATATTAACGCAAAAAAGCCCCGCTATTTATAGCGAGGCTTCTTAATAAGTGACAAAACGGTGGAGACACCTAGTCCGGGCTTGCGTTCATTGGACTCACAAACGAGCGGGACTCATTGCTCGAAGAGCAAGTTTATTCTATATACGAAAAGACCCCAGCATTTCTGCTGAGGTCTAAAATAAAGTGGCGGAGCGGACGGGACTCGAACCCGCGACCCCCGGCGTGACAGGCTGGTATTCTAACCAACTGAACTACCGCTCCGACTAACATGGATGTTCTAATATCGCGAAGCCATGGGTGGCTAAGAGCGATAACACCACATGCGATATCCATAGTTCAAATAGATATCTATTTTTTTGCTTTCAGATTTTTCTTAAAAATCTGAAGACAGAAATTAAAGCCTGGCGATGTCCTACTCTCACATGGGGAGGCCCCACACTACCATCGGCGCTATTACGTTTCACTACTGAGTTCGGCATGGGATCAGGTGGATCCATAATGCTATAGTCGCCAAGCAAATTCGTTACAATCTTGAAAAGCTGATTCTCAAACACACGTTCAAGTGTTCTTGGAGTCCGAATAAAACCCCTTGGGTGTTGTATGGTTAAGCCTCACGGGCAATTAGTATCGGTTAGCTCAATGCCTCACAGCACTTACACACCCGACCTATCAACGTTGTAGTCTTCAACAACCCTTTAGAGACCTTAAAGGTCTAGGGATGACTCATCTTGAGGCTCGCTTCCCGCTTAGATGCTTTCAGCGGTTATCGATTCCGAACTTAGCTACCGGGCAATGCGTCTGGCGACACAACCCGAACACCAGCGGTTCGTCCACTCCGGTCCTCTCGTACTAGGAGCAGCCCCTCTCAATCATCCAACGCCCACGGCAGATAGGGACCGAACTGTCTCACGACGTTCTAAACCCAGCTCGCGTACCACTTTAAATGGCGAACAGCCATACCCTTGGGACCGACTTCAGCCCCAGGATGTGATGAGCCGACATCGAGGTGCCAAACACCGCCGTCGATATGAACTCTTGGGCGGTATCAGCCTGTTATCCCCGGAGTACCTTTTATCCGTTGAGCGATGGCCCTTCCATTCAGAACCACCGGATCACTATGACCTGCTTTCGCACCTGCTCGAATTGTCATTCTCGCAGTCAAGCGGGCTTATGCCATTGCACTAACCTCACGATGTCCGACCGTGATTAGCCCACCTTCGTGCTCCTCCGTTACTCTTTGGGAGGAGACCGCCCCAGTCAAACTACCCACCAGGCACTGTCCGTAACCCCGATAAGGGGCCAACGTTAGAACATCAAGCATACAAGGGTGGTATTTCAAGGACGACTCCATAACCGCTAGCGCGATTATTTCACAGTCTCCCACCTATCCTACACATGTAGGGTCAATGTTCAGTGCCAAGCTATAGTAAAGGTTCACGGGGTCTTTCCGTCTAGCCGCGGGGACGCAGCATCTTCACTGCGATTTCAATTTCACTGAGTCTCGGGTGGAGACAGCGTAGTCATCATTACGCCATTCGTGCAGGTCGGAACTTACCCGACAAGGAATTTCGCTACCTTAGGACCGTTATAGTTACGGCCGCCGTTTACCGGGGCTTCGATCAAGAGCTTCGACCGAAGTCTAACCCCATCAATTAACCTTCCGGCACCGGGCAGGCGTCACACCGTATACGTCATCTTTCGATTTTGCACAGTGCTGTGTTTTTAATAAACAGTTGCAGCCACCTGGTATCTGCGACTCCCGGCAGCTTAGAGAGCAAGTCTCATCACCGCTAGGAGCGTACCTTCTCCCGAAGTTACGGTACCATTTTGCCTAGTTCCTTCACCCGAGTTCTCTCAAGCGCCTTGGTATTCTCTACCTGATCACCTGTGTCGGTTTGGGGTACGATTTCTTATAATCTGAAGCTTAGAAGCTTTTCCCGGAAGCATGGCATCAATGACTTCGTCACCGTAGTGACTCGACATCGTATCTCAGCCTTAAGATGGTCCGGATTTTCCTAAACCATCAGCCTACATACTTGGACCTGGACAACCGTCGCCAGGCTCACCTAGCCTTCTCCGTCCCTCCATCGCAATTATAAGAAGTACGGGAATATTAACCCGTTTCCCATCGACTACGCCTTTCGGCCTCGCCTTAGGGGTCGACTTACCCTGCCCCGATTAACGTTGGACAGGAACCCTTGATCTTCCGGCGAGGGAGTTTTTCACTCCCTTTATCGTTACTCATGTCAGCATTCGCACTTCTGATACCTCCAGCATGCCTTACAGCACACCTTCAACGGCTTACAGAACGCTCCCCTACCCAATGTGCAAAGTACATTGCCGCAGCTTCGGTGTATAGCTTAGCCCCGTTAAATCTTCCGCGCAGGCCGACTCGACCAGTGAGCTATTACGCTTTCTTTAAATGATGGCTGCTTCTAAGCCAACATCCTGGCTGTCTGAGCCTTCCCACATCGTTTCCCACTTAGCTATAACTTTGGGACCTTAGCTGGCGGTCTGGGTTGTTTCCCTCTTCACGACGGACGTTAGCACCCGCCGTGTGTCTCCCGGATAGTACTTACTGGTATTCGGAGTTTGCAAAGGGTTGGTAAGTCGGGATGACCCCCTAGCCTTAACAGTGCTCTACCCCCAGTAGTATTCGTCCGAGGCGCTACCTAAATAGCTTTCGGGGAGAACCAGCTATCTCCGAGTTTGATTGGCCTTTCACCCCTAGCCACAAGTCATCCGCTAATTTTTCAACATTAGTCGGTTCGGTCCTCCAGTAAGTGTTACCTCACCTTCAACCTGCCCATGGCTAGATCACTCGGTTTCGGGTCTAATCCTAGCAACTCATTCGCCCAGTTAAGACTCGGTTTCCCTACGGCTCCCCTAAACGGTTAACCTTGCTACTAAAATTAAGTCGCTGACCCATTATACAAAAGGTACGCAGTCACCCAACAAGTGGGCTCCTACTGCTTGTACGTACACGGTTTCAGGTTCTATTTCACTCCCCTCACAGGGGTTCTTTTCGCCTTTCCCTCACGGTACTGGTTCACTATCGGTCAGTCAGGAGTATTTAGCCTTGGAGGATGGTCCCCCCATATTCAGACAAGATAACACGTGTCCCGTCCTACTCGTTTTCACTGATAATGCATTGTCGGTTACGGGGCTATCACCCTGTATCGCAGAACTTTCCAGAACTTTCACCTAACGCAAAACTAGCTTAAGGGCTAATCCGGTTTCGCTCGCCGCTACTACCGGAATCTCGGTTGATTTCTCTTCCTCGGGGTACTTAGATGTTTCAGTTCCCCCGGTTCGCCTCGTGCTGCTATGTATTCACAACACGATACTTACTTATGTAAGTGGGTTTCCCCATTCGGAAATCCCAGAGTCACAGGTTTTTACTACCTTCTCTGGGCTTATCGCAAGTTAATACGTCCTTCATCGCCTCTGACTGCCAAGGCATCCACCGTGTACGCTTAGTCACTTAACCATACAACCCCAAGAGGTTTCGCTCTTAGTTTTCACTTAAAAAGTGAAATAAGTTGGTCAAACAACCAAGGTTTATGTCTAACACTTCGATCAAGAAAGTATTAAACGTTGGTTTTTCGCCGGACTCATTATTTGTCTTCACTTTAAAAAAGTGAAAGCAAACAACAGACACTTGAATGTGTTTGTTTTTGAGAACTCGTTTTCATCTTTCGATGAAAACTATAAATCAATCTATTCGATTGAATTTACTAGTCAGCTTTCCAGATTGTTAAAGAGCATTGTGTTTATCGTTAAATAACCACTTTTTAAAGACACTCAAGAGAATGCGTTTAAAGAGTGGCGTCCCGTAGGGGAGTCGAACCCCTGTTACCGCCGTGAAAGGGCGGTGTCCTAGGCCTCTAGACGAACGGGACACATGGTGGAGCTAAGCGGGATCGAACCGCTGACCTCTTCGCTGCCAGCGAAGCGCTCTCCCAGCTGAGCTATAGCCCCAACTTTTACTTCTTAGGGAAGAAGTGGTGGGCGATACCGGGCTCGAACCAGTGACCCCCTCCTTGTAAGGGAGGTGCTCTCCCAACTGAGCTAATCGCCCTCCGATGTTTTACATCTTCGAGGAGAAGATGGTGGGTCGTGCAGGATTCGAACCTGCGACCAATTGATTAAAAGTCAACTGCTCTACCAACTGAGCTAACGACCCAATTTGCACTTCAAAGAGAAGTGGCGTCCCGTAGGGGAGTCGAACCCCTGTTACCGCCGTGAAAGGGCGGTGTCCTAGGCCTCTAGACGAACGGGACAATGTTCGTACTTAATGTTGTTGGGCAACATTAAGTGGCTCTCTTACATTTTAACCAAGCAATCTGTGTGGACACTGCATTTAAACAGTAAGTCTTTAGGTAAGGAGGTGATCCAGCCCCAGGTTCCCCTAGGGCTACCTTGTTACGACTTCACCCCAGTCATGAACCACACCGTGGTAAACGCCCTCCCGAAGGTTAAGCTATCTACTTCTGGTGCAGCCCACTCCCATGGTGTGACGGGCGGTGTGTACAAGGCCCGGGAACGTATTCACCGTGGCATTCTGATCCACGATTACTAGCGATTCCGACTTCATGGAGTCGAGTTGCAGACTCCAATCCGGACTACGACGTACTTTCTGGGATTCGCTCACTCTCGCGAGTTGGCAGCCCTCTGTATACGCCATTGTAGCACGTGTGTAGCCCTACTCGTAAGGGCCATGATGACTTGACGTCGTCCCCACCTTCCTCCGGTTTATCACCAGCAGTCTCCCTGGAGTTCCCACCCGAAGTGCTGGCAAACAAGGATAAGGGTTGCGCTCGTTGCGGGACTTAACCCAACATTTCACAACACGAGCTGACGACAGCCATGCAGCACCTGTCTCAGAGCTCCCGAAGGCACCAATCCATCTCTGGAAAGTTCTCTGGATGTCAAGAGTAGGTAAGGTTCTTCGCGTTGCATCGAATTAAACCACATGCTCCACCGCTTGTGCGGGCCCCCGTCAATTCATTTGAGTTTTAATCTTGCGACCGTACTCCCCAGGCGGTCTACTTAACGCGTTAGCTCCGAAAGCCACGGCTCAAGGCCACAACCTCCAAGTAGACATCGTTTACGGCGTGGACTACCAGGGTATCTAATCCTGTTTGCTCCCCACGCTTTCGCATCTGAGCGTCAGTCTTTGTCCAGGGGGCCGCCTTCGCCACCGGTATTCCTTCAGATCTCTACGCATTTCACCGCTACACCTGAAATTCTACCCCCCTCTACAAGACTCTAGTCTGCCAGTTCAAAATGCTGTTCCGAGGTTGAGCCCCGGGCTTTCACATCTTGCTTAACAGACCGCCTGCATGCGCTTTACGCCCAGTAATTCCGATTAACGCTCGCACCCTCCGTATTACCGCGGCTGCTGGCACGGAGTTAGCCGGTGCTTCTTCTGTAGGTAACGTCAAACAATGCCGCTATTAACGACACTGCCTTCCTCCCTACTGAAAGTACTTTACAACCCGAAGGCCTTCTTCATACACGCGGCATGGCTGCATCAGGGTTTCCCCCATTGTGCAATATTCCCCACTGCTGCCTCCCGTAGGAGTCTGGACCGTGTCTCAGTTCCAGTGTGGCTGATCATCCTCTCAGACCAGCTAGGGATCGTTGCCTTGGTGAGCCATTACCTCACCAACAAGCTAATCCCACCTGGGCTAATCCTGACGCGAGAGGCCCGAAGGTCCCCCTCTTTGCTCCGAAGAGATTATGCGGTATTAGCTATCGTTTCCAATAGTTATCCCCCACATCAGGGCATATTCCCAGGCATTACTCACCCGTCCGCCGCTCGCCGCCCTTAACGTTCCCCGAAGGTTCAGTTAAGTCGCTGCCGCTCGACTTGCATGTGTTAGGCCTGCCGCCAGCGTTCAATCTGAGCCATGATCAAACTCTTCAATTAAAGTTTTGTTGGTCTTCCGACCGACTCAATGAATACTGTTAATTCATCATAAATGATGAATGAATTGACTGTGCTGTTCCCCCTCTTTATATAAAGAAGCGAATCAAATTGGTCACTAGTATCATTGATAAATCTTTTTGACTAATCATTCAACGAGTGCCCACACAGATTGCATGGTCAAATTTTTAAAGAACAATACTGATTGTTGCTTGCCAGTGGCTCACTCCGTGTCAGTGAGGTCGCATTATAGGAATATTTTTTTCGCTGACAATAGATTTTTGACAAAAAAAAAATCGTTTGAATAAATTTTATTCAAAACGACTTTTTTAAATGTTTTTTGGTAATAATTTAGCCTAGTTAATCAAATTCACTATATTTGGACACAGCTGTCTTCAGAGAAACAGCTTGGGATACACCACGGCGATCTGCCCAACTCACTGTGACATCAATTGTTCTTAACGCACCAGACAAAGATAAATTAGATGCATCACACGTTAATGTATAAATAGACCCGCTAGTTAACGTGCTAGACAGACAATAAGTAGAATCAGCCATACTTGCAAAAGGTATCAAACCAGTAGCCCCGCTCACATTATTTGCACGTCTTTGATAATATTCCATTTGTGACTCTGCAATATATAGTGCATCTAATGTCTTTAACGCATTTTCAGATTTTACTTCCATATAAGCCTGCATTTTAACAAGGCCCAATACTCCAACTGAAAGTACTGCAAGTGAGATGACGACTTCTAATAGGCTAAAACCCTTTTGATTTTTATAGATCATTCCATGACCCCTGAACCCAAACAGGTTTTCCTAATAAATCTCTAACAATGTTGCCGTCAAATGCAATATTTGCGGACCCTATTATCTCAGCTTTAAAAGTAGGCATATCAAATATAAACCCACCTGCAGTTGTTAATGAGCCAGCCTGATAATGTATATAGCTACTTTTATCAGGTACAGATGCTGCAACTGTTGCATTCCCAGCATTCCAGTCGGTATCAGACGGAGACCAAGCAGGAGTCACATTTGGGGTTAAAAACTGATAAAGCATTATGTCCAAATTCATTGCAGCACCAAAAAAACCAACGACACCATCTTGAACCACAATAATTGCACCACCATGATTATCAGTAGCACTAGTTATTAACCCTGTATTTAGACTTAAATCACAATTATCATTAATCCAAATTAGACTTCGTCCTGAATTAATTGCTGTCGCTATATTTGAAGAGCAGTTTAGTCCTCCATTAACCTCCACAAAACCCAATTCGCTCTTTGCGCTAGCCCATTCTTCTCTGGGATAACCAAAAACATTCTCAAATGGATCTAGTGTTGATATCTGTAAAAAATCGTTGTCAAAAGCAGATGGATTTGATAAATAATCACTATCTGTTACCGACTCTGTCCAAAAATCTCCAGTTAAAGAATTCGAGCCATCGTTACATTTCTGCAAGTAACTATTAGGAACAGGAGGATTTGGAGTATTAGGACCAATGCTTACTGGAAAATCATCATACGGTAAATAATTAGGATCTAGACCAACATTATTTAGAGTACCTTTAACTTCCAAATAATTTGAAAATCTAGCGACTATACAATTATATCCGTCAAAGTTTTTATCTCCTGGCTCAGGATATACATTAACATTACCACCACTATAATTTAAAATTAAATCAGATGTTGCTTGAAAAACACCTGTTTTCATATTATTTATCTTAGCTACTTTATTTATACTTGCTATCGCTACATCATTAATAGTACTAGTCGATATTATTTTATAATTACTGCTATTTAATTCCACTTCAATACTAAGACTTTCATTCGATGGTATATTATAACTACAATTAGAGTTTATAGTAGATTGAGGATCAGAAAGACTATTTACCACATTCAATATACTATAACTACACTCAAGCCCTCCCTCAGCCACCCAATGAGCCTGTCTTGCTAATACTTCATTTTGTGTACGCTTTATTTGATAAAATAAATTCTTATATGATGCTAATGAAAACAATAAGGCGACAATTAACAATAAACTTGTAATTAATAACGTAGTCATTCCTGACTGCTGATATTTACTCCTCATTGCCAATTCCTTACTTTAACTTTTGTGAATTTTTCAGTATTTATTAACGTATTATTTTTCACTTCAGCCTTTATCTTCATTGTAATATATTGACTCGCTGCAGAAGACGAGCTTACAACTTCACTGCTAATATTAAAATCTATGACTTTTATACTCTTTTCATAAATAAGTGAGTTAGCATAACTAACAGAACATGCTGTTGTTGTATCAATAGCGGAGCTTAACTCTTTATAAACAATTTTATTCCCATCTTTATAATAAATTGAATAGTATTTCTGTGTACCTGTTTTATCTTGATATGTATAAGCAAGACAATTATTTGATGGACTTATATATACAGTTTCAATTGCTCCTGATATTTTTAAGCTGGATGAACTGCCTGATACATAACCAGCCCTTAATATATCTTCTTTAATTGCACGTAATGCATCATTAACATCTTGCTGTAACATCAGTTCTAAAGAACGTTTATTCGCAGCATTATGTCCAGATAAAAAGACGGAGCCTACAATTCCTATAGCTAATAACCCAACAGCCGATGATATTAATAATTCAATTAAACTAAAACCTTTAGCATTGCTCATAACTACCCACCTTACCTGACGTCGTAGGTGCTATGATGCAACTATATATTCTTCCTGTTGGACTATATAAAACGGTTTTAAAAGTATAATCTCCTAAAGAATATGTATAGTTTCCACCGATAGCAGCATCTATTGGCTTCCCATATATTGGTTCAAAGTAAAAATTATTTAATGTTGATGAAGCATCTAATGTTGCAAGCTCAAAATTAGAACTTGTTACAGCACCTAATAAGTTACTAGGTAGACTAGAACAATCACTGCTTCCAATAGAAGCACTTAAAGAAGAGAGTAAACACCATTGTGGGGCTGGAGAAGTTACTTTATGGATATATACATTATCTCCTCTCATCACAGCTTCTGATTTCGCTTGTACTAAAAACCACTCAACTTCTGTAGCCAGTCGCTTGATTTTGTTGGTTTCAATTAGTTGACTAAAACTCGGTGCAGCCATAGCAATGAGGATACTCATCACAGACACAGCGATCACCAATTCCAGCAAAGTAAAACCTCGCTGTCGCTTAGCGATAAAATGTATGTAATGAAAATAGAATGAATTTCCGCGAG
Source organism: Photobacterium leiognathi (assembly GCF_030685535.1). Lineage (NCBI taxonomy): Bacteria > Pseudomonadati > Pseudomonadota > Gammaproteobacteria > Vibrionales > Vibrionaceae > Photobacterium > Photobacterium leiognathi. Next base: position 2,603,408 of record NZ_CP131601.1, read on the forward strand.
CCATTCCTCAAATCCCTTTTAACACGGCTCTTGATCCTTAAGAGCACCTTGATTCATAGATTAACATCAACGCAAAATAGCAAGGATAAGAGAAAAATCAGATGTCGATGGGACTCGTAAAATAAAGAGATTAAGGATGATGACTAAACAAAAAGGCGTGACTCTGATCGAAATGTTAATCGTGGTGGCGATTATTGGTGTTATTTCAGCTATTGCTTACCCTTCTTACCAGTCTTACGTTTTGAAAGGGCATCGGACTCAAGCTATGGGAGATATGGTAAAAGTACAACTCAATCTTGAAGAGCACTTTACTCAAAATAGTAACTATAACTCTCCTGTCATTAGTGGGAGTACTTGTTCTATTTGTGATAGCGACAACGACCGCTACACATTCAGTCTATCAAGTGCTTCTAATAGTTATACGATTACTGCAACAGCTAAAGTAGATAAAGGGCAAGATCAGGACGAATGCGGTAATTTAACTTTAAACCAGAACGGAGCTGGTACCCCAGCTGATTGCTGGTAAGCAAAAATGAACACAAAAAAGCCGACAATCACGTCGGCTTTTTTAATTCGAAATTAACTAATCTTAGTTAGTTAGATCATCAAAAAACTTCTTCACACCTTTGAAGAAACCTTCTGATTTTGGCTTATGCTTACTTGCCGCTTTGCCACCAAATGTCTCTTCAAGCTCTTGAAGTAGCTCTTTTTGGCGTGAGCTTAAGTTTACTGGTGTTTCTACCACTAAACGACAAATCAGATCACCCGTCATACCACCGCGAACAGATGTCACACCTTTACCACGCATACGGAACATACGACCGGTTTGGGTTTCAGCTGGAACTTTTAAGTTTACACGACCATCAAGGGTCGGTACTTCAACTTCACCACCTAGTGCTGCCATCGTAAAGCTTACAGGCACGTCACAATGTAGGTTATTGCCATCACGTTGGAAAATGTTGTGTTCTTTCACATGTACTTGAACGTACAAGTCACCTGCTGGTGCGCCAAATTCCCCAGCTTCACCTTCGCCAGTAAGACGGATGCGATCGCCAGTATCAACGCCTGCAGGAATTTTAACGGATAACGTTTTGGTTTCTTCTACACGGCCTTCACCATGACATTTATCACATGGATCTTTGATGATTTGACCACGACCATGACAGTGAGGACATGTTTGCTGTACGGCAAAGAAACCTTGACGCATTTGTACTTGGCCTGCGCCATGACAGGTAGTACATGTTGTTGCTGATGAACCTTTCTTCGCACCAGAGCCATCACAACTGTCACAACCAACTAATGTTGGTACACGGATTTCTTTTGAACAACCACGAACAGCTTCTTCTAACGTTAACTCCATGTTGTAACGAAGATCTGAACCGCGCTGTGCGCGTTGTTGACGACGGCCACCGCCACCACCAAAGATATCGCCGAACACATCGCCAAAGATGTCGCTGAAGTCTGCACCGCCGCCGAAGCCGCCGCCACCGCCTATACCACCTTGTTCAAAGGCTGCATGACCATATTGATCGTAAGCCGCGCGCTTTTGTACATCAGTAAGAATTTCGTAAGCGTATTTCACTTCTTTGAATTTCTCTGCTGATTCCTCATCACCCTGGTTACGGTCTGGGTGGTACTTCATCGCTAAGCGCTTGTATGCCTTTTTGATGTCACGCTCATTTGCGTCACGGGCTACGCCTAGCACTTCATATAAATCACGTTTAGACATAACTTGATTGTCACCTGGCTAGATATATTTACGGGCGTTAGAGTAACCTCAAACGCCCGTAATTTAAATAAGATGTTAATTAATAAGTATTAATTACGTTCTTATTTGTTGTCTTTAACTTCTTCAAACTCAGCATCAACAACGTCGTCGTCTTGCTTAGCTTGTTGCTCACCTGCACCATCAGCTTGTTGAGCTTGTGCTTTCTGTTGAGCGATTTCCATTAGCTTTTGAGAAGCTGCAACTAGAGCTTGTACTTTAGCGTCGATAGCTTCTTTATCTTCGCCTTTACGTGCTTCTTCTAGTTCAGTAACAGCTGCTTCAATTGCTGTTTTGTCGTCAGCTGGAAGTGCGTCACCCGCTTCTTCGATTTGCTTACGAGTACCGTGAATTAGCTGGTCAGCTTGGTTACGTGCAGTTACTAGCTCTTCGAACTTCTTATCAGCTTCTTTGTTAGCTTCTGCTTCTTGAACCATTTTCTCGATATCTGCATCGCTTAGACCGCCAGAAGCTTGGATAGTGATCTTCTGCTCTTTACCAGTAGTCTTATCTTTTGCAGATACGTTTAGGATACCATCAGCATCAAGGTCGAAAGTTACTTCGATTTGTGGCATACCACGAGGAGCTGCTTGAATACCTTCTAGGTTGAATTGACCTAGAGACTTGTTGTAGCTCGCTTGCTTACGCTCACCTTGAAGAACATGGATAGTTACCGCGCTTTGGTTATCTTCAGCAGTAGAGAACACTTGGTTCGCTTTTGTTGGGATAGTTGTGTTCTTCTCGATTAGTTTAGTCATCACGCCACCCATGGTTTCGATACCAAGAGATAGTGGAGTAACGTCTAGAAGTAGAACGTCTTTAACATCACCAGCAAGAACACCACCTTGAACAGCAGCACCTACAGCAACTGCTTCATCAGGGTTCACGTCTTTACGTGCTTCTTTACCAAAGAACTCAGCAACTTTTGCTTGAACCATTGGCATACGAGTTTGACCACCAACTAGGATAACATCAGTGATGTCACCAACAGTTAGGTCTGCATCAGCTAGTGCCACTTTTAGTGGATCTAGAGAGCGTTGAACTAGGTCTTCAACTAGAGATTCTAGTTTCGCACGCGTCACTTTGATGTTCATGTGCTTAGGACCAGTCGCATCAGCTGTGATGTAAGGTAGGTTTACATCAGTTTGCTGTGCAGAAGATAGTTCGATTTTCGCTTTTTCTGCTGCTTCTTTTAGACGCTGCATAGCAAGTGGATCGTTCTTAAGATCGATGCCTTGCTCTTTCTTGAATTCTTCTACTAAGTAGTTGATTAGACGTGTATCGAAGTCTTCACCACCTAGGTGAGTATCACCGTTAGTTGATAGTACTTCGAAAGTTTTCTCGCCTTCAACTTCGTCGATTTCGATGATTGAGATATCGAATGTACCACCACCAAGGTCGTAAACAGCGATAGTGCGATCACCACCTTGCTTATCAAGACCGTAAGCAAGTGCAGCTGCTGTTGGTTCGTTGATGATACGTTTAACATCTAGACCTGCGATACGGCCCGCATCTTTAGTTGCTTGACGTTGTGCGTCGTTGAAGTAAGCAGGAACTGTGATTACCGCGCCAGTTACTGGTTCGCCTAGGAAATCTTCAGCTGTTTTCTTCATTTTTTTCAAGATTTCAGCAGATACTTGAGGAGCAGCCATTTTTTGGCCTTTTGCTTCTACCCATGCATCACCGTTGTCAGCCTTAACGATTTTGTAAGGCATGATTTCGATATCACGCTGAACTTCTTCGTCTTCGAAACGACGACCAATTAGACGCTTGATTGCGAATAGTGTGTTTTCAGGGTTTGTTACTGCCTGACGTTTTGCTGGTTGACCAACTAGCGTTTCACCATCTTGAGTGTATGCAACAACTGATGCTGTTGTACGCTCGCCTTCTGCGTTTTCGATTACACGTGGTTTGTCGCCGTCAAGTACTGCTACACAAGAGTTTGTAGTACCTAAGTCAATACCAATGATTTTACCCATCAGACTATCTCCGAAATTCGTTATATTTACTTGCTACACTCTAGAACGCATTCTGAGTTAGCGGTTCGGGGGTTACCCGTGACAAATATATTTAATGTCTTATGACTACTAAATAAGGTCGCTAGAATGCTTTTCAAGGGCAAAACAAAAATATTTTCAAAAAAAATAAAAAAACCCACCGAAGTGGGCTTTTATACGCGAGTGATAATAACAATTACGCTTGCGTATTAACGTTACCCGCTGCAGCTTTAGATACCATTACCATCGCTGGACGAATTACACGGCCATTTAGCTCGTAACCTTTCTGCATTACCATCATGACTGTGTTTGGTGCAAACTCAGTACTTTCTTGAATTGCCATTGCTTGGTGGAATTCAGGGTTGAATGCTTCACCTTGTGGGTTAATTTGCGTTAAACCAAACTTCGCCACTGTGTCTGTCATTGTTTTTAGCGTTAGCTCAACACCTTCCATCATCGCTTTTGATGATTCATCAGTCTTGTCTGCCATTTCAAGCGCACGCTCAAGGTTATCAATTACTGGCAATAATTCTTCTGCAAATTTGTTTAATGCATACTTACGTGCTTTATCAATTTCTTGCTCTGAACGACGACGTACATTCTCGCCTTCTGCACGTGCACGAAGTGCCATGTCTTTTGCTTCGTTAGCTTGTGCTTCGCTCGCTAGTAATGCAGCTTCTAGCTCTGCAATACGCGCTGAGTATAATTCTTCTTCAGATTCAACAAACTCACCCTCAACAGCTTCAACTTCTACAGCCTCAACTGCATCTTTAAGCTGCTCATCCTGTACATTGTGGTCTTTATTTGTCATGCGTCATTTCTCCGCCAAGATAATAGGGTATGAATTAATCAGTAGCGGTATATTAATATTCGCTACGTTTCAAACAGTCTTGGGCATATTATGGGGATGAAGTTCAATGATTCAACCCAATATTGATAACAAACAGCGACAAGTTTTTTTTTCTAAGGCTATACTGCCCTCACTATCATTTGTTGGAACAAAGAGATGACGCGTATTTTTGAAACCATTGCGTTAATTGGTAAACCACGTAACCCAGATGCCCTACAAACACATATGAGTTTGTATCAATGGTTGGTGGCACAAAATTACACCGTTTTATTGGATCATCGCCTTTCCAATGATCTTGATATACCAGAAGACTGTTTCTACGATTTGCTCACACTTGGGGAAAAAGCCGATCTAGCTATTGTGGTCGGTGGTGATGGCAACATGCTTGGCGCTGCACGTATATTATCTCGTTTTGATATATCTGTGATTGGAGTAAACCGTGGCAACCTTGGTTTCTTAACCGATCTTGACCCTGATGATTTTGAAGCACCACTCGCACGCGTGCTAGACGGGGAATTTATTAAAGAAAATCGCTTTTTATTAGAAGCTGAAGTGCATCGTCACGGGCAAGTAAAAAGCAGAAACGCCGCATTGAACGAAGCCGTACTGCACCCAGATAAAATCGCTCACATGATTGAGTTTGAAGTTTATATTGATGATAGCTTCGCGTTCTCGCAACGCTCTGATGGTTTAATTATTGCGACACCAACAGGTTCAACAGCCTATTCGCTCTCTGGTGGTGGTCCTATTTTATCGCCAAGTTTAAATGCTATTGCGCTTGTACCCATGTTCCCACATACGCTGTCATGCCGACCATTAGTGGTAGATGGCGATCGCTGTATCAAACTGCTGGTATCACCAAATAATGGCAGCACATTAGAAGTCAGTTGTGACGGTCAGGTATCTTTACCTGTTAGCCCAGGTGATGAAATTCATATTTACCAAAGCAAAGACAGGTTACAGCTGATCCATCCAAAAGATTACAGCTATTATAATATCTTGCGAGGAAAACTCGGTTGGTCTAGCCGCCTCTTCTAAACAATATTCCAATAAAGCTAGTTTCTACACTGGCTTTATTTCTATCTGCATTTCAAAAACTTAATCCAAATCATATTTTTCAGCATATTTCTTCACTCAATACTTTACTGGTTATAGATACAGTATATACTGTATGAAAAAACAGGTGTTGATTTAAACAGGTGAACACATGCTGGCACACATGACTATCTCTAACTTTGCCATTGTTAAAACGCTTCAATTTGAACTTAAACCGGGTATGACCACCATTACAGGTGAAACGGGTGCAGGTAAATCTATTGCCATCGATGCACTGGGTTTATGCCTTGGTGATCGTGCAGAAGCTTCAATGGTTCGCCCTAATGAAGACAAAGCAGAGATCTCTGCTGCTTTCTCATTAGCAAATAACCAAGCTGCACGCCGTTGGTTAGAAGATAACGATTTAATGGATGGTGAAGAGTGTATTTTACGCCGTGTGATCACCAAAGAAGGTCGCTCTCGCGGCTTCATTAATGGCAGCCCTGTTCCTGCATCACAACAAAAAGCATTGGGACAACTACTGATCAACATCCATGGTCAACATGCCCACCAGCAACTGATGCGTCCTGATTATCAACAGCAAATGCTCGATCAATATGCGAGTCACCACATGCTGTTGGATAAAACACGTGAAACCTACCAACGCTGGCGCCAAGCGCACAACGAGCTAAAACGTCTAACACAAAGTCGTGAAGAGAACGAAGCGCAAAAACAATTACTTCAGTACCAAGTTAAAGAGCTAGATGAATTAGCATTAGGCGAAGAAGAATTTACTGAGATTGAAGAAGAGCATAAACGCCTGTCAAACAGTGGTGAGCTTGCTGTAGCTAGCCAAACAGCACTTTCTGCTCTCTACGACGGTGATGATGGTAATGCATTACAGCTACTGCAAATGGCTTGTCAGCAAGTGTGCAATTTAGGTGAGTACGATAATAACCTAAACACAATCCCACAAATGTTGGAAGAAGCAATCATCCAAGTACAGGAAGCAAGCCAAGAGCTTCGTAGCTACCTTGATAACTTAGATATGGATCCGCATCGCTTGATCTATTTAGAAGAGCGTTTATCAAAAATCATGTCGATGGCACGTAAGCACTACGTAATGCCAAACGAGCTATACCAAAAACATCAAGACTTACTAAAAGAGCTAGAAAACCTTGATTGCAGCGATGAACGCTTAGAAGAAATGGCTGAAAACGTAGAAGCATTACGTCAAAAATGCTTCCTTGCCGCTGAGAAACTCAGTAAAAGTCGTCAGCGTTATGCCAAAGAGCTTGATCAAAAGATTTCAGAAAGTATGCATACATTAAGTATGGAGCACGGTGAGTTTTCAATTAACATCACCAGCGATCCAGACCGTATGTTAAGCCCTATTGGTTACGACAGTATCAACTTCTTAGTCTCAACCAACCCAGGTCAACCATTACAGCCTCTAGGCAAAGTCGCATCAGGTGGTGAGCTATCACGTATTTCATTAGCGATTCAAGTGATCACGGCTCAAAAAGTAGAAACGCCAAGCCTTATTTTCGATGAAGTCGATGTAGGTATTAGTGGCCCAACAGCCGCTATCGTTGGCAAGATGTTGCGCACGCTAGGCGAATCAACCCAAGTCATGTGTGTGACTCACTTACCGCAGGTCGCTGGCTGTGGTCATCAACAAATGTTTGTAGCAAAGAAAACGTCAGAAGGACAAACTGAAACCAATATGCGTCCGTTAACTGAAGATGATCGTGTTGCAGAGCTTGCTCGCCTACTCGGTGGTAGTGAAATTACTGAACGCACATTGGCAAATGCAAAAGAGTTATTGATTGCGGCTTGATTAAGCTTCGCTTATTTAGCGGTTATGAAATAAACTAAGAGACAGATGCAACTATTACGAGAAGTAATAGTCAAATATCAAAATTATTTACTTTTTTTCTTTACCGCTTTTTACTTCTGCATAGACCTTGTTTATCATCGCAGCAGTTAAAGCTAAAAAGCCAGGATGCTATGACTTGGAAAAACATTGCAGCCCTAACCCTAGCGTTAGGCTTACTTAGTGGCTGTTCAATCGCAGAACGTTTGGTTTATCGCATTGATATCGACCAAGGTAACTACGTAGAACAAAAAAGTGTAGATATGCTTCGTGTCGGCATGACCAAAGCACAAGTTCAATATGTACTGGGCACTCCTATGTTAGTAGACCCAAGTTACCCTGATACATGGAACTATATCTTCTACGAACAAAACGGCCATGACAAACCGATCCAGAAGAATTTGATCTTAACATTCAATCCACAAGCACAACTTGTGAGTATGAAAGGAGATTACAAACAAAGCCCTCAATTTTTAACACCAATTAATTAATGGTTTTGTTCTTGTCATAACAAAAAAGCTCGCCAATGCGAGCTTTTTTTATATTCAAACTTTAACTGTTAGTGCTTCTATTCAGCACTAAGTTTGGCTTGCTCAGCACGTTTACGACGGATCTCACGAGGATCTGCCACTAACGGACGATAGATCTCAATTCTATCCCCTTCTCTTGCTGTACTGTCTAATTTCACATTACGACTATATATCCCGACTTTATTTTTCTTTAAGTCAATCTCAGGATACATAGCTAAAATACCAGATTGTTCAATAATTTCCTGTATCGGCGTATCAGCAACAACAGCTAGCTTTAAAACTCGCTGTACATTGGGTAATGCGTAAACGACCTCAACATGGATTAGCGATTGATCAGAATGCATAAATTTCTTTTGCTCGTTGAGTGAACGCCTGAACCATATTACTGGTCAAGTCGCGGAAAATCTTACCAAAAGCCGCATCAATTAAGCTGCTGGTAAATTCAAATTCTAAATTCAATTCGATCTTACATGCCGTAGCGTCAAGCTCAGTAAAAGTCCAACCACCAACAAGTTTACGGAAAGGACCGTCTACTAGCTGCATGTTGATCTGATTAAAATCAACCAGCTTATTATGCGTCACAAATGTTTTACGGATGCCCGCTTTCGATACATCAACCGACGCCATCATATGATCTGATGAACATTCAATAATTTTACTGCCAGCACATCCCGGTAAGAACGCAGGATAGGATTCAACATCATTAACCAATTCAAACATTTGCTGGGCACTAAACGGAACAAGTGCAGAGCGACTAATCTGCGGCATAGCTTCTCCTTCATCGAACAGAATGCCCCTGCGACGCATTACAACTACGCAACAGAGACTCAACTATAATACCATTAGTCATCAATCTGCCAAAATAGCTATTGTTACCGCTAACAATTATGATAAGTTCAATAACTTATTCGACCATGCACAGCATTATTTGCTGCTGACTTGGGACAGCAACACTGACTTTAAGAGGTCATCATGGCTAAAAAACCAAACAAAAAGCCAGGCAGTAATACGATTGCCAAAAATAAAACTGCACGCTTTGAATTTGCAATTAATGACGAATACGAAGCAGGTATGCAACTTCAAGGTTGGGAAGTAAAAGCGATCCGTGACGGTAAAGTAAACATGACTGAGAGTTATGTCTTCTTACGTAATGGTGAAGCTTTTATCTCTGGTTTAACCATCACTCCACTGAATGCCGCATCAACGCACGTAGTCGCTGATCCAACACGCACACGTAAACTACTGCTTAATCGTCGTGAAATCGATAAATTAGCAGGTGCAGTAAACCGTGATGGTGAAACTATTATTGCGCTAAACATGTACTGGAAAGCATCTTTTGTGAAGATCAAAATCGGTACAGCACGTGGTAAGAAGTTGCACGACAAACGCGCCGACAGCAAAGCAAAAGATTGGCAACGCGATAAAGCACGTATACTGAAAAGTAGCAATCGCTAAAAATTCTTCGTAACAGCAGATTAGCATTTGATTACTAATCAATCGTTTGGCCGTTTATAGTATATATATCTATTGACCCCCTCAAAGAATCTGCTAACATCGTTCGAACTCTGGGGCTGATTTAGGATTCGACAGGATCACGAAGGCTTGTGGAGCATGCCGAGGTGCGGTTGGCCTCGTAAAAAAGCCGCAAAAAAATAGTCGCAAACGACGAAAACTACGCACTAGCAGCTTAATACCCTGCTAAGAGCGCTCCTGCCCTAGCTTCCGCTTGTAAGACGGGGAATAACAGGGGTTCAAACCCAAACAAGATAGCGAGGGAACCTTTGACTAGAGAGGTGAACCGCGAAATAGAATTCTGGTATGTATTTGCATAGCGTGTCTGTTCGCAGTGCACTTACGAGATTAAAGACAGACTAAGCATGTAGCGCCATTGGTTAGACTGGTTTTGGACGCGGGTTCAAATCCCGCCAGCTCCACCAAATTCGTATACGAAGGCGTCCTAGGACGTCCAGAGAGCCCACTAAGACATTGTTTTAGTGGGCTTTCTTATTCCAGCAACATCCAAGGACATCCAGTAACATCTTTGATTTATGGGTACATCCTTGGGTACACTATTATTACTACGTTAATTTGGTGTACCCATGATGGCAAAAGTAACTACCCGATTAACCGATAAAGAAATCAAATCCGCAAAACCAAGAGACAAAGAGTACTACCTCTTTGATGGAGGTGGCCTCCGACTCAGAGTCAAACCTAACTGCTCAAAACATTGGTTATTTAACTACTACCGCCCCAATAGCAAAAAAAGAGCTAACCTCACTTTAGGGAAATATCCCGACCTTTCTCTAGCTATTGCACGAAAACAAGCTCAAGAAGCTAAAGAGCTCATCGTTCAAGACATCGATCCGCAAGAAGATAAAAAAAGGAAACAACAAGAACACAAAGCCGTCTATCAACATACTTTCTTTAATGTCTCTAAAGAATGGTTTGATATTAAGCAAGAGAGTGTGACACCTGACTATGCAGTAGATATATGGCGCTCACTCGAATTACATATCTTCCCCTACCTATCAACTATCCCCGTCAAAGACATAACAGCCCCTTTAGCCATCAAATTACTTAAGCCCATTGAAGCTAAAGGCAGCTTAGAAACTGTTAAACGATTAACCCAACGCCTCAACGAAATCATGGATTTTGCAACCAACTACGGTTTAGTTAATGCCAATCCATTAACAGGTATTAAAGCTGCTTTCAAAAAACCTAAAAAAGAAAACATGGCGTCGCTCAAGCCAGATGAATTACCAGAACTCATTAACGCAATTGCTAACGCTAGTATCAAACGTACAACCCGTTGTTTAATTGAATGGCAATTGCATACCATGACCCGGCCATCTGAAGCGGCAGGTACACGTTGGGATGAAATCGATTTAGAAGCAAAAATTTGGACTATTCCACCAGCTAGGATGAAGAAAGGTCGAGAACATCGTATTCCTCTCACTAGCCAAACTATCGCTCTATTAGAAATAATGAAACCGATTAGTAAACAGCGAGAATTTGTTTTCACTTCTGATAGAAATCCCCTTAAACCTTGTAATAGCCAAACAGCAAATATGGCACTAAAACGTATGGGATTTGCTGGCAGATTAGTGAGTCACGGCCTCCGCTCACTGGCGAGTACAACTCTAAATGAACAAGGCTTCGAAGCTGATTTGATTGAAGCTGCTCTTGCACATATTGACGGAAACCAAGTACGGAGCGCTTATAACCGTACTGATTATTTGGAAAGGCGTATACCAATGATGATTTGGTGGAGTGGACATATAGAAGAGGCAGCGCAAGGCAGTCTATCAGTTACAGGCACTAAACAGTTAAAAGTAATCTAATAGAATTGTTTAGTCTCACATGAGGCTAAACAATTTCTTAATCAACTATCCCACGATACAGAATGGCTTAAAAACAACCAAACAGTAATATTAGTCAAAAATAAATAGACTTGACTTTAATCATAAAAACAAAAAATAACTCAGTCCAATAATATTCAAGAACATCTAATAACGTCCAAACCTAATCAAAAATAACCCTTTATAAACATATACTTAATCAGAGTTACATATTGACACTTCCATTTAATGGCTTCACCATAAAATAATACTCATACAACGGTGTATCCATTATGGCTAAAATAACAACTCGATTAAGCGATAAAGAAATCAAAGCGGCAAAGCCAAGAAATAAAGAATATATACTCTCTGATGGTGGCGGATTACGCATAAGAATTAAACCTAATGGCTCAAAGTTATGGCTGTTTAATTACACTCACCCCAAGAAAAGAAAACGCACTAATTTAGGGTTAGGCAAATACCCTGATCTATCACTGGCTAATGCAAGAAGAATTGCTTTAGATTCAAAAGCACTTATCGCTCAAGGCATTGATCCACAAGAAAATAAAAAAAGACAACAGCAAGAGCATGAGGCAATTCAGCAAAACACTTTTTTAAAAGTATCTAAAGAGTGGTTTGCCATCAAACAAGATGACATCACAGCTAATCATGCTACCGACATATGGCGATCGCTTGAACTGCATATCTTCCCTAACTTAAATAATACTCCTGTTACCGCTATCACAGCCCCCAAAGTCATAGAGATACTTAAACCTATTGAGGCGAGAGGTAATCTGGAAACAGTAAAGCGCCTCATACAGCGTTTAAATGAAATTATGGATTTTGCGACCAACTATGGTTTAGTTACTGCAAACCCACTAACAGGTATTAAATCTGCATTTAAAAAGCCTAAAAAAGCAAATATAGTACCCCTACAACCTAATGAGTTACCCGAACTCATTAATGCTATTGATAACGCCAGTATAAAACATACTACTCGTTTTTTAATAGAATGGCAGTTACATACTATGACACGCCCCAGTGAAGCCGCTGGCACTCGCTGGGACGAAATAGATTTAGAAGCAAAAGTTTGGACAATTCCACCAGCAAGAATGAAAAAACGTCGTAAACACCGTATTCCATTAACAGAACAAACTATTGCCCTATTGGAAAAAATGAAACCGATTAGTGGGTCTCGAGAGTTTGTATTCCCATCAGATAGAGACCCATTAAAGCCGTGTAATAACCAAACCGTAAATATGGCGCTTAAACGCATGGGATTTGAAGGTTGGTTGGTAAGTCATGGGTTGCGTTCACTGGCAAGCACTACACTCAATGAACAATCTTTTGAGGCTGATTTAATCGAAGCTGCATTAGCGCATGTAGACAGTAATCAAGTACGTAGCGCTTATAACCGTACCGATTATTTAGAAAGACGTATTCCTATGATGGAATGGTGGAGTAACCATATAGTTACCGCTAGAAAAAGCATTCAATAAATTACGACTCTTAACAACATAGCATGCATCAATACATTAAAAATATTTTCATTACAATTGATCCTTAAAAATCAATTAGTTATTTTGTATTTATTAAAATATTAAAAAAGTCACTTTCTTTAATCGACACTCTTTCAACAATTAAGGTTTATACAAAATAGATTCATATTTAATAAGAAGACAAAAAACATTTTAATATAAATGTTTTACATCCATTAAATAAAATATTAAACTCATTTGTTCAATTTCAATTTAGACAACCACAAACTAAACCATTCAGGTATATCATTAACATTTAAAAGTAAGTCTTTATTTATAATCGAAATTTTTTTACCTTTAACCTGTATACCTAAACTTTCAGCGTTTTCAATTATTTTCTTTATAAAAAAAGCAAATATATTAGCTGGATTTTGGCATGTCCTAGCTGAATATTTTTCAATAATATTACGTAATGGAAGTTTAGATTTAGCCGATTGAGAAAGCTTTTGACTCAATACACCTTGTGTTATACCCGATTTATTATCACCAATTAAAACAACAATGCGCTGCATTGTTGAATAGTAAATATCAAGATCACTTGATACACTACTAACAGAATTTGCATGATAAGTTTCAATAATGTCAGCTACGGATTTATATACAAACTCATGAGCCCAATTAACATGTGGTAACGTCAAAACAAATTGATTACCAACAGCAAGAATACTTGCTATTTTGCTAACCATTTCGTACATCCTACAGTATATCCCACCAAATATCTCATGATTTAAAATTTCATCGTTGTCATAATACTTTTTTACTTTATCTAACAACTCTATTGCATCTTCAGTTGGTTCAACCGCACTTTTACTGTTTTTGTTAATTTTAATAAGTTCATCTAATACATTTATATCTATATCGCGTTTATAGCTATCTCTTAACGGTGATCGCCTATCGGCTTTAATAACAATACAACGAGCCAGTAATCCAGAATCAAGGTTCTTATCATTGATAAATCCATTGATTTCCCTTGGCGTTGATGTCGCCATTAATGATAAGTAAGGGTTTCTTATTCCTTCACATTTTAACTTTTCAAACTTTTCTTCTAATTCATTACAACAACGTTCAACCTCATCTGAGTTATTTTTAAACCGCTTAGCAATGCTTTCTTTTTCTGCTTTCAAAATATTATGTAACTCTCTAATTCGAATACCATTTAGTTTAATAATCTTCCCTGTATAAGCAGCCAATAACTTGCTTTCAATTTCTCTAATATATGCTGGTGAGCTTTTATCTTGAATAAGCGTAAAAAAAGAATGTGCTTCATCATTGATATAAAGAGTTTTATTGTCACTTTCTAACAAATTGAGAGTTAAATCTTTTTCTGAACCAATTTTATCAAAGATATGATGGCCTAAGCCAATAGTGGATGCGACCTCATTAACATACTCTTGATGGGCATCTTTACCTGAACCAGTATCACCAATAACAATTGAAAATAAATTGAGTTTTAGTCCTGTTGATGTTTCCGTTTTATCAGCAACTAACGATAATAATGTCAACGCGGCTAAACATGCTAATCTAGGCTGTGGGCGCTTTTGATGAGCAAGCACATCCTCAGTGATTATATTGGCAAAGTCAGGTAAATTTATTAAAGAAAATCCTTTATTACTAGCAAATGGACGGGCAGCTAAACCAACTCGATTTACTAATGATATTAGTTCTTGATCTCTTGTTGATAAAAGTGTTTCTTCTTTTCTTTCAGTCATCTCAATTATTTTTTCAATATGATTATTCACCATCCTTCCTATTTAGCAAGAAGTTATTTCGTTTAATATTTCATTTTCGTAAATGATAATTTTTCAATTCATTTAGCGGCTTATCACATTTTGAATCAATTCGTAGTTTAATCTCATTCACTGATTGGCTCACAGCTTTCATTAAACGAGGACTTGTTTTGGGAATTTCTTCAAGACAGTTATTTAAGTCATCTATTGTTTTATTCAAATGATGGTATTGCCTATATACCTGAAAATCATTTTTTTCATCATATGCTCTAAGCAATTTATTGGCCTGTGCCATAAATTTATTTATCAACTTAGATAATATAATAATTTTTTCTTTTTCATTTTTTATATTCTCCCGTAATTTAATAGTTTGATGATATTTTTCATCTATGACTTCATAAGCATGTTTAGCTTTAATCTTCCACGATGGAACTGTTTTTCTATTCCTATACTTCTGCTTTGTGAGTATAAAGTCTCTATAATATACCCAATCAATGCCACAATACTTCTTAGTTGCCATATTAAATGACTCTTTAACAGCATTAGTTACACATTTTCTCTGTAAATTTCTCAAGTATATATTATCAACAGTCACCTTTCCGACTAATAAATGTATATGATCGCCTTTTTTTTCTTGCTGATGTAAAACTGCTCTGGATATATTGATTAATTCTTTTTTTTCAATATTACATGCATTTGCAATATCAGCTAAACAATGTTCAACAATTAATGTCCATTGTTTAAGTGTTGGGGAGTATATTTTTGGCAGATTTAATGTAAACTCTACTGCAAATGACTCAACTTTCCTTCCTTTTTCCTGATTTAAAGTTTTACATTTATTGTATCTATATACAAAATTCGCTATATGCTCTACCGTTTTTTCACTACCTAATAGTTCTATAATTGCTGATGTATTTTTATGATTAGAATGATCTTTATCTGTAAGATAAAACTCTCTCTTTGCTAACCCTTCAGCTTTATTTTTTACAACTTCAGTTCTTACAGTCCAACCTTTCATTTGATGTTTATTTAAATATACAGCAAATAAAAAGATCAACTTAAAAAACTGACGTTTTCTTGAAAAGATCATAAAAGAACTCTAGATAGGCATTTGATAAATCTTTCCATACCTTTTTCGTATCTTTTTAATTATCTAATTCATAATCAGTCGGATTGAAATTAATAGATTCCATTTCGGTTACGATTGATCCTTTCTATAGTTACTAATTCAATCCTCCAGTAAATGCAATGAATCAGTCATAGTTCAATTATTTATTTAGCTTTAATCTATAACTTTTATACTCAAAAAACATTCCTCCAATAAAAATACCAAAATGGAATTTTTAAATGTTTAATTATTACACTTAACAGAAAATATTCTATTCGAATTTACAACAATTAGATATAAGATAAAAGTTTTATTATAAGGGTGTCACAATGAAATATATGACAATGACAATAATAATATTATTATTATCATCTCCAACTTATTCAGCAAGTTTAATATTGAAAGGTGAAATAACAAATCCAACATGTAACATCGCATTGGAAAAACTAATCCTGACCTCAAATAAAATTATAAACAATTGTTCTAAAGATTTTTCAAAAAAAGAAAAACACATCTATACTAAAGAAAATAAAATTATAAAAAGAAAGATAATAACCATAACTTATTTATAGCAGTTACATAAGAGCTATAATTATATAGATCTATAATTATAGCTTCTGGTTTAAAATAAAATTAGAATAATAATAAGTATTGAACTAATCTTGGCTCCAAATTATTTCACTTATATTTAATAACCAACCAGGGTTATCTAACGCAATATCATGACCATCAAATTTATTTATTATAACAGGAATATTCCATTTTTCAGCAATAGCTTTTGTTGCTTTAAAATTAACTAAATTGTCATTTTTCGAAGCTATAAAGAATAATTCACATTTTGGTTTTGATATAGAGAAATTCTTTGCTGCTAATAATTGGCGAAAAAAATTAGATATACTTATAGGAAAGCATTTACTATAATTAGACCATTCATCTATAATTTTTTTGTTTAATGGCTTATTAGATACCATCTTATAAATAACTTCTTCTCTTTTTATTGACGGATAATAAAAAATAGCTTTTATTATTCTAAAGTAATTTTTGGGTCTTAATCTATGATAAAAACGACTAAAACTACTAGCACTAGTATTGATACATATTATTGACTGAACTTCTTCTGGATAAATCTCAGCCCATTTTAACCCCACCATTCCTCCCATTGAAATACCAAATATATAAGCTTTACCTTTGCCTTTTCTTTGTTTTCTAATATTTTCAACCATATTAGAAATAGAGTAAGGAGATACTTCACGAAATAAAAAACCATTTCCAGGTATATCAACACAAGTAATTATGGAATTTGGGAAAATATTTTGCATTTGTTGAGGGAAAGAGCCCCAATGCTCTTTACTTCTAAATAAGCCTCTTATTAATATTATTTCATTCATGATCGTCTTACCTATTACTTAACTGTTAATTTAAATAAAAATAGTAATTTAATAAAAACGATTACAACTATATTTTTCTATAAATACATTATATTTTATTACTTCTATAAACAATAAAATTAAAAGCATCAATCAAGTATGTTTATATTTATAATATCAAACACGGTTAAGACCTTATTTAATAAACCCAGATTAATTACACAATCTAAACATTAACTTTATAGTGTTAATTATAGATTTATTATTATATTTATTAAGCAAAAAACATGGTATTAAAGATTACTATTTATTGATATTGTTTATTTTAAATGGTTCAGGTATAGGATTAACTTTTTTTTTAATTTTTTGAATGGAATTTATTCTTTTCAATTTAAGAGTATTATAGCTTTTATGTTTTAGTTGACTATTAACAATAGCTTCTAAGGATATGTACCCAAATATATTCTTAGTAACTTTCAACCTAAAAACAAACCAGCTTTCAACTGAATATTTATTTTTCATATCACAATAAAGCTAATTTTATTAATAGTAAGATTAATAAACCAATCATTTCAACATTAAACCAAATAGAAATTATTATTCAGTTATAATACCTTTACATAAAAAATTATATAAAGGTATCAATATTAAAAAATACTTAACTAATTATATTAGTTAATGGATAACCATTAACAGATGGAATTAAAATCGTATTTGGTTTTGAAACTGGTTTGGTTGATAATATTTTATCATCACACACTACCGTTGCATTAACAGGGTTATCAGACTCTGCAACATTAACATGAAACTTATTCATGAATTTTTCGGATAAACGTTGACCGGGCAACAAAAATTGCTTCATTTGACCACTTTCTAATTCAACATCCAAATGACAACTATTCGACTGAATATATTCGCTATCATCTGCATAGGTATAACCTCGGGAGCCATGCAATGCCGGATATATATAG
Organism: Photobacterium leiognathi; assembly: GCF_030685535.1. Classification (NCBI taxonomy): domain Bacteria; kingdom Pseudomonadati; phylum Pseudomonadota; class Gammaproteobacteria; order Vibrionales; family Vibrionaceae; genus Photobacterium; species Photobacterium leiognathi. The sequence goes on from NZ_CP131601.1 coordinate 2,621,510, forward strand.
CTTGTTAGCTTTTCTTCCGGATCGTAATACCCTACTAATGTTGTCACTGGCACACCAAATTTTTCTGGTTTTTTGGCAAAAGTCTTTGTCATATCGCGCACCCATTTTATACCATCAGAGTGATAAACATACCTATCTGGACTAGCAACCATTTGACCATTTACATAGAAGAATAGCTCATATCCTGATTCATGATTAATCATTAATTCACTTCCAGCTGGAACATCTTTAGCTTCAGGCATCGTAGAATCGGTTAAATAATCATTTTGTTTAGAAACAACAGCAATTGACTTATGAGTTTCAAACATTTTTGCAATATATGAAATAGGATCTTTAACCTTATTCAAGTCATTTTGATCAATTTTGAAAAAATAATCGACTGCATTGCTGTAACTGAATGGTTCCATTTGATGAGTCATATTATTCCACTTTAAATAGCCAGTCGGTGAATCCTCAGAAAATACCATACGATCTTCCATTACTCGCTGCATCTTTGTGCTTGAGAATGGGGTATACATGGTATAACGATTATCAGGATACATACTGCCTTCACCACCGTACATAGCATCAGTACCAAACTGGAAACCATGCCATGGCTGAACACAAATCTTCACTTCTGCTGGGTTTTTCTTCGGATCACCGATACACGATGGCTGATTCGACGGGTTCTTATAGAAGTTAGGAATAAATACATTTTTATCGCTATCCCATCCCCATGTCGAATCTTGTTGATCTGCAGGATGGTGTATACTCATGTCATAGCCTTCACTATGACTCAGTTCGATACCATGCCCCGCTTCGTGGCTCATTTCATTACCGATAGTATCAGTTAAGGTAACAATACCACCACCGCCAGAGCCACCATGATCTTGATTCCATGGTCCTTCAACGATTTTGTCACCTTCCCTTTTATAAAGATAACGACCAATCGATGTATGTGCCGTTAACATTAGCGCAAGATTTGAATGAGCATCTTGACCAGGACCATCAGAAGCATTGAAACCAAAGTTAGCACTATCAATACCAATTGAAATCAGTGATTTAGCAATATCACTACGCATATCACCTTCTTGCCAACCACCAATACCTGGTGAGTAATCCTTATAAAGCTGACCATTTGGCATCATGATTTCATCGAAGGTGATGCCTTGATAGCGACTGACAACAAGACGACTAATAGGTAATGTTTGATAATATTCTCGTGGCAGTTCAAGATCTTTGGCAAACTCCATTGTATCTTGTCGCTGCGTCAGCATACCAATATCAATCGTGTTCATATACAACACCGTTGGCGCACCCACGTTGATGTTATCTAGTGTTCCCGTCTTACCATCATGAGAAAAATCCAAACGTAAACCGTAATGCATCCATGATGCTGGAATTTTTGCCGTCCAGTAACCATGTCCATAGGTCACTTTAGAGATAGCTAAATCTCCAGCAGTAAACCACTGACCACCGACGTTATAAAACACAACCGTCTGACCAATATTGATCCCCATATATGCATTACGCTCACCTTTGGAGACACTATTGGCATATCGCACATCGGTTGTATATGGGCTATCTGCTTTTAAAATCAGATATTTACCATCAAACTTTGGATTAAAATCAAGATATAGTTTATGCAAACGCAACCACCGGGTCGAATGCAGAAACACACCGTCTTTACTTTCAATAAGTTGTTGGTCTAAATATTCTGTATTGCCTTTTTCACCTTCACTAGCAACTTTTGCTGTATCAATTGCAGTTAGCTTTGAAGGATCAAGATTGAAATCAACCTTGGTTAAATCCACTTCAGTGTTGACCCCCGAAATAGGCGGGATCTTATATGGGCGCTCCAATACTAATGTACCGAGCTTCGAACCATTAGCGTCATAACCTTCCACTTTCACCGGTAAGGTTTCATCAAAATCAGCATCTTTTGCTTTAAACATCACTAAAGCACTACGTTCACCAATAAGATGCTGAGTCGACTCCGCTGGTGTATGAGTGATCTCACTACCATTCACATTATGCAGATGCACAATATCTGCTTTATGGTTTTCTGATGGGATCACATGGTTCTGTGCAAACAACACGGTTGCTTCTAAGTTACCATCAAGATCGCTTGGGTAATTATTGGTATTAAAAGCAAGAGGCGGAATAGAACCTACATCTTCATAGTTAACTTGGATCTGGCAATCGGCATACACATCACTCACAAGGTATTTATTTTCAACCAGTGAACCATCACAACCTGTAATACTTTTTAGCTTGTTTTTCGAGTCAAACTTAATGGTAAATTCACCATTATCACCAGCATCAACCGTCATTTTTTCAGGGCTGATCGTACCAATGCCATTCACATGGGTTGTGATCTCAAACAGCCCTTTATTAACATGGATTTTCAGTGTGGTATCAGAAGAAAGCTTACCATCACTGGCTGTCACGGTTGCGGTAAAATCTCCCACCAGCTCGATATCAGGCGTTGCAGTGATCACACCTGTTTTACTATCAATCATTAACCATGCTGGAGCATTTGAAAGGCTGTAAGTCAGCGGATCATTATCTTCATCACTTGCTGTCGCTGTAATATCCATCGTATTACCAGCCGTCATGGTTTGAAGTGCAAAAGGCGTCCACGTTGGGGCTTTATTCACATCCTCAACAACGATCTGAGCGGTCGATGTTACCTGTTGTTGACCATTTGATGCCGTTATCGTGAACGTAAAATCACCGTTATCATCACGACCTGGCGTACCAGATATAACACCTGTTTGAGGGTTAATCTGCATCCAACTTGGCTGTCCTGATAGTGTGAAATGCAATGGCTTACCGTTGGGATCTTTCGCTGAAATTTGTGCAACGAAAGGTTGGCGCGTACGTGCAGTCATCTTACCTGCAATAGTAACAACAGGAGTTGGGTTGACTACTGTGTTAATCATCACAGATGTAAAGGCTTTAGCTTTACCATCAGAGACTTCAATTTTCAAAGCATGCTTGCCAACAACCGTTGGCTTACCCGTAATAATACCTGTTACAGCATCTATTTTTGCCCAAACAGGCGCGTTAATAAGACGATAAGTTAAACGGTTATTGTCTTTATCGTTAGCCGATACAGCAACAGTAAATGGCGTATTAACTACAACATTCTGAGTAGTTACAGGCAAGATAGTTGGTGCGTGGTTACTATCACCAATGACAACGCTAACTTGAATACTATTGGTTTGTTTACCGTTAGTTGCCGTTACCGTGATCGTGTAATCACCGTTGTCGTTTTGATGTGGCGTACCTGATAACTCACCCGTATTAGGATCAATCGTTAACCAACTTGGGTTATTTGAAATCGAGTAAGTTATTACGGCACCTTTATTGGCGGACGCCTTAATTTGACCACGTACAGGCTGTCCTGTCATGCCCGTTACAATACCCAATGAACCAAAAATAGGTTTTGACGGCGTAACGTCAATAATAGGTTTTTTGTTATCAGTACTAGAATCAGAAATATCAGGTTTTAAATTTGTTATATTAGATTCAGTATTATCATGGCAACCAGAAATATTTATTAATATTATTGAAGCTAATAGTGTTTTTTTTAGTGCCATAAAATTCTCTTAACAATCAAGCAAATGAATATGTCCAACAAAATAGCTTTATTATTGGATATTTTATTAATTTTGATTAACTATATAATAATCAAGTACTTATCAAATAAATAGATATAATAAAAAACAAGGTAAGATTAGCCTCCTCTTTGATATTTATTTAAACCGAGTTACTCAGCTTTATTTTTAAGTTTATTTTTATACTCTTTAATTGTTAAGTTTTTTACTTGCTTAAATTGAATGTCGGCATTAGTTCTAGAATTAAAACCACTTTCATAACATAACTCTATTATTGTTTTGCTAACATTATTTTTTATCTTTTCAGCTAGTAAATTAACTCGTAAGACTTTTACTACTTCATTGTATTTTTTACCATTATCATGAAAAATTTTCTGGATTTTACTTTTAGACATAAATAGTTGATTAGACAGTAAATCCAAGTTCAAACTATTATTCATGATATTTTTTTCAATAAATTCATAAATCTTTTTTTAACTCATATTCTGAACGAGTTTCGACCTTCTTTTTCAACGATTTAATTTTCATTAAGTTGATTATCGCATTAATCTTATATTCTAAGTCTTCATCACTAACTGATATGTTCAAAGCGATATCTACAATAACAGGATTATCAATAACTACCACATCATTAATCATATAGACATTTTTATTAAAAAAAATCTTAGGAATTAAAATTAAATATTTTTCTTTTTCGTCAGAAAACTTCAATGATAATTCAGATGTTGGGTTAATTAAAATAGCACCACCATATGATAATTTCCCTTCACTCGAATTACTATTCCATGAGATGGAACTATAAGAAGCAATAATCATATAGTAATCATTAGGAAACAATTTATGAGAATCTCCTGACAAAGTTATTACTTTATAACCTTCAGTAAAAGATAATGAGCTCATAGTTGTATATGAATAATTATTTACTATATTAGATTCATATTTATAGCTAAAATTTTGATTACTATTCCATTTATCTGATGAATAAAAGAAAGCATTTTCTGTTAAAAGATAATGTTGATAAAACATGTTATTGGCTAAAGTACTTAACATAATAATTAACCTTACACGATAATAACTTCATGAATTAAAAAATAATTCTCGATTTAAAGATGACTTAAGAGTAATAGCTTTATTTTGCTACTTATTTGTATTAGTTTTGAATCTAATTATACTTATTATTTTTGTCTATATTTTTATTGTTATTTACGCAATTTTAGATTTATCTTGTTTGTTTTTTATTATTATCAATTTATCACTAACAAAAAAAAAGTAAACTTAAAAGTTTAACTTTATTTAAAAACATAATTGAAAATTATGTTACCAATAACGATACCATTTCTGAATAAAATCCAAACGAGACACAGTATCAATATAGATTAAAGCTCAATAAGTATTGCTTAATAACCAAAAAAAGAAAAAACACGTAAAAAAAAACAAATAACACCCACTTCAAAACTTTTAATTAGACAATGTTCATTTTCTCAAGTTAAATAAAAAAGGATTTAAAAATCCTCTTATAATAAATAAGAAATAAGAAATAACACGAAGAAATATCATTAAATTTCTTTTAAAAAATTTAATTTATTGAAAATCATAATGGATAAAAAATGAATAAAAAAATCACTGCTTTAGCTTTAGTATTAGGTGCTTGTATTTCAACTTCAGCAATGGCAGACGCAAACACAGGTACAATTAATTTTATTGGTTCTGTTTCCGATACAACTTGTGATTTTATTGGTGAACAAAATGGTGCACAAACTACTACTATTGATTTAGGTGCTGAAACCGTAGCAAATGTAAATGCAGGTTCAACTTCTATTGTTGATTTTTCACTAGTAGGTAAACAAGCAGATGGTACTGCTTGTACTGTTGAAGCTGGAAAATCAGTAGATATTTCTTGGATTCCAGCATCAGGTACATGGGACTCTAATGGCTTACAAAATACAGGTACTGCAACAAATACAGCTATTAAATTAATGGATAAAGATAGTAAACCTTTTTCAGCTTTACGCACTACTGTTAATTATTTAGCCGCCGATGTAACAGATGGAGCTTTACCTTTTAAAGGTCAATTAGTTAAAACTGGTGCAGCAGCAACAGCTGGTACAGTAGTTTCAGCAGTAAAATTTGCAGTTTCTTATAAATAATTATAATTAGGTACAAAAGGCCTCATTAGAGGCCTTTAATATAAATCAGATGAATAAAAAAAACAGATCACTTAAGTTAAATAAAATCACCTATTCTTTTTCATTGATTTTTGCCTCTTTATTCTATGGTAATGTTAAAGCCGAAACTGAGTTAGATTTTTCTTTTATTCAAGGTAAAAACACTCAAATTCCTGAGGTATTAAAAAAATCACCAGGCAATGTTCCTGGGAATTATTTACTAGATATAATTTTTAATAACAAAAGAATAGGTAAGAAAAGTTTAACAATTACAAAAGATGAAATTCAAAATCTATGTTTATCTTCAGATTGGATAACGTCATTAGATCTGCCAATAAATTTTAGTAAAATAAAAAAATCTTATGATAAAAACAAAGGTTGTTATAATTTATCATTAAATAAAGGTTCAACCGTACAATTTAACTATAATAAGCAAGAATTAAAAATAAACATACCTCAATATTATATGTTAAATAATTCTCATTTAGAAAAGTGGGATTATGGTTCCACTGGATTTCGGTTGAACTATGCACTAAATGCAAATAAAAGTTTCAACAAATCAACATCAGATATTAGTAGTTTATACGGTAATTTTGATCTTAACGCTAATTACGGAGAATGGGTTTTTAATACAAAAGTTAGTGCTCTTAGTAATGAAGGGATAGAAAGTCCAGATCTTACTTTATCTAAAGCTATAAAATCAGTTCATGGTGATTTTATTATTGGTAAAAGTATAACTCAATCAGCCATTATTTCTGATTTTTCATTTTATGGTGCATCTCTACGTTCTAATGCATCAATGCAACCATGGCTAAACAGAGGATATGCTCCTGTTATTAATGGTGTATTAAATTCAAATGCTTTGGTTACAATTAAACAAGGGGAGTATATTTTATATTCAAAAAATCTTCCTGCTGGCCCTTATTCTATTACAGATTTAGCACCTGTCTCAAATGGTGATCTTACTGTTAATGTTGAAGAAAATAATGGTAATAAATCAAGTACAACTTATCCCGTAACAACATTACCAACATTGCTGAGAACTGGGGATTTTAATTATAACTTTGCAACAGGTATTAGAAGTAATAGCATTAACAATGACGGTATTTTTGGTTTAGCTTCATTAGATTATGGCTTTAATTTTGGCACTGCAAATATAGCAACTATTATACATCCTAAATATCAGAGTATTGGTTCAGGATTATCTATACCAATTAATAATTTAGGTGCTATTTCAGCTAGTATAAATATGGCTTTAAGTCACTATGATCAATCAATTGATGGAGATCAAACAGGGGTTAGTGCAACTTTAAAATATGCTAAAGATTTCGGTGAAAACACAAATTTACAATTACTTTCTTATCGATACACAGGTAAAGGTTACACTGATTTTAGTGATTTTAATGCTAAAAATATTGTTGATATAAATGAAAATAAAAGTAGTCGTTACGAAATACAGCTAAATCAAAATTTAGGTTCATCATATTTAAATATGTCAGGTTGGAGACAAGATTATCGTAATGGTGGTAATGATATCGGTGTGAATTTATCACTATCAGGTACAGTCAAAGGTGTTTCTATTGGTTTCAATAACTCATATTCTAAAACAAGAGATAAAAATTATGAGTATAACTCTTCATTAAATGTAAATATTCCATTTAATTTATTTGAAAAAAACCAAGTTCTTAACAGTAGCGTAAATTACAATTCAAATAGTGGAACATCATTTAACAATGGTACATCATTAATTATGAATGATAATTTATCAACCACAGCTAACTTAAATGTTGCTAAGAATCAAAATACTGCATCTATTTATACTAGTGTTAAATTTAATAATGTACAAACGAATTTTTCAGTGTCTCAAAGTAACAATAGTACAACTATTGCAACTAGTGCATCAGGTACTGTTGCTGGAACGAAAAAAACAGGACTTGTTTTTTCTAACGAACAACAAAACACTATTGCTATTGCCCATATAAAAGATATGAAAGGTATTAGATTTAATAATTCATCAAAGACAAATGACAATGGTAATACTATTATACCTTTGAGTAGTTATCAAAAAAACAATATAGCTATTGACACTAATAATATCCCAGAGGATATTGAACTATTAAATACCAATTATAGTATCACTCCAACCAATAAAGCTATAATTGTTAGAGATTATAATTATATAAAAGTTTCAAGATATTTATTACGCATTTTATCTAAGAATGGTGAACCAATACCAATGGGGACTGAAATAACTACGGATAAAGATTTAACTGTAGGTGTTGTAGCAAATAATGGTGTAGTTCTTATTAGTTTATTTGGTAAAAATAATAACCTTAAACTTAAGATAAATAAGGACGTATTTAATATTGACCTAAAAAATATTAACCCAGGTATAGAAAAAGTAAAAAACATCAAGTTGAAATAAGAGATTTATTAATGAAAAAAACTATTTTTGCTCTATTATTTATGAGTGTTTTTATATCTTACCCATCATTTGCTGCATTTATCTTAAATGGAACTAGGTATATCTATAATGAAAATGATAAAAACATATCAATAACAATAAGTAACGAATCAAAAGAAACATATGGTGGACAAGTTTGGGTCGACAATATAAATGAATCAGATAATAGTGTTAGCTTTATTGCAATACCTTCATTTTTCAAGGTTGATGGAAATGATAATCAAATAATTAGAATAATGAAAACATCTGAAGCATTACCAAAAGATAGAGAATCTATTTTTTGGTTGAATGTGCAAGAAATACCTCCCAAAAGTAAAGATAAAAAAAGTAATATAATTGTTGTTGCAATCAATACTAAGGTTAAACTCATTTATCGACCTGATAACCTATCAATAAAAAGATTAAATGCAGAGAAAAGAATAAAACTTATCAACGATAATGGGAATTATTATTTAGAAAACCCTACACCTTATTACTTTGCAATAACAAAAATTATTGTTAATGAAAAAACAATCTCTTTAAAAAATAAAGTTAGTAATAAACTTGCTATTTTCGCACCAAAAACTAAAGTGAAACTGACAAGTATCAACTTAAATTCAAAATCAAAAATCAAAATTGATGCAATTGATGATTATGGTGCAACTAACCAATACGAGATAAATTAAAATAGAAAAAATTCTAATTTTTTTTAATTATAATTAGTTCAAATTCATTTGCCTCTCCTATTAGTTTTAATACTAATGAATCAGGTATAATAAATAATGCAACCATACCAATAACAATAAATATTGTTAAAGCTACATGTACTATTAATAATGGTTTAGGTATACCAACTTTAATTGATTTAGGGACAGTAGGAATTAATAATAATAAAAAGATTGATATACCTATTGAATTTTCAAACTGTAATAATGTAAATAATATAGAATATAATTTTAATTCCATATTAAATTATAGTTTTTTAGGAGCAGGTAAATTCAAAACATCTAATTCAAACATAACTCTAACATTATATAATGGAGATAGTGTAATTAATAATTATAAAGGTACATTAAGCACAGTTAATGGAAACGTATTATTCCCATTAAAGATTAATGTTTTAGGAACAAAAGCAGGTGCTTATCAGAGTGCAATTAATTTATCACTTATATACACATAATATTATGAAATTAAAAATATTAATAATACTTTTAGCTTTTCCTTTCTATAGTTATGCTTTCCAACCCATTAAATGGGCAAGTTCTAATCCTACAATTGAAGCATTTCCAGGATTAAATACAGTAAATAATTTTAATCAGAATATTGGTTTTTGGAGTGCAGGTTCGTATACAGCTTTAGGCGTTTCTTCACATTTAGAAAATTTACCACTTCGTATTGTAAAAACAGAAACATCAGGTTTAACAAATGGGTTAGCTTACTATGGTGATACTTCGATTTGGAACTTTGATGGTTATTTAACGCAACCATTAAATCAATTTAATATAACAACACCAAGTATTAAATTATATAAATTAAATAATCAAATAGCTATAGGGTTTGTTGTTTTTATAAGAAGTTTTAATAGTCAATATGCAGCTGATGCATCCATACCTATTAGTTATAATATTCCAGAAACATATGCTAAAGTTTTAGCCATAAATGCAATCCCAATAAAAATAGGAGATATACCATTACAAGATCAATTTAAGCCTTATGTTTTTAATAAAACTATAAATGGTGTTTTAAAATTTTCAGGAAATGGTTCAGTAATAACATCTCCTCCGATAACATTTAATGTTAATATTAATCTTCTTCCCCAAGTATGTAATGTTACATTTGACTCAAATAAAATTGACTTTGGTACCATTACTGACTCTGAGCTATCAACGGGGAGAATAATTAAACAATTAAATTTACAATCAAGTTGTGATAATATTTATATAAATAATGTTGATATGAAGATACAGAATTTAAACAATGGAATGATTTTTTCAAATGATAAATCTATTGGATTTAGACTTACAGATAAAAATAACAACCCATTGACAAATAATCAAACTTTATCTTCCAATGTGGATAACTATGAAATCAATATCACACCATTTAAAAATAATGATAAATTATATGGAAATCATAATGCATCATTAAATTTAATGTTTACTTATAAATGATAATTTTAAACATGTTTTTTTTAATATTGATGATTGTAATTATAATTTTATCCGGAGGACATCTAATAGTAAACAAATACATTCAAAAGTCAATATTTCTTATTATTTTGACTTTTTTGTATGTTATTTTATCTGGTTTTTTATTTGGTATCTTACTATCAGAATATTTGACGTTTTTTGTACTAAAATAATCAAATGCCCTTAATTTTAAGGGCATTTATTTAACTATTTTTTTTATCATTTAAAATTATTTCATATATATAATCAAATTGCTCTAACAACGAGTAATACTCAAGAATCTTATCATTAACATTACACTCACTTACTATTGATTCTATAATTTCCTTTCTTTTCATTTTTAACTTTTTTTTAATCACTTGAATCTTAAATTTATTAATTTCCTTATTTTTTTTACTTAAAAAGTAGTTATATAATTTTTTCTTTTTTTCATTTTCAGCAAATTCTAAAATGTTCATATACTATATATCCATATTAAACATATGAATATATATATTACAATGATAAATTAAAAAATATTTCAAAATGAAAATTACATAATATATGCTTTTATTTACTGTTTTTTTTATATTAATGGCTCAAATATGATTGTATTCTAATAAAAAACAAATGAGAGAAAATAATGAAAATATCAAAAATTTTATTATGTTTAAGCCTTTTAACCAGCTGTCAAACATTTGCCGATCAATTAGATATAAATATTAAAGATTTAAAAACAGGGAAATCTATTGGATATGTAAATGTCAAAGAAAATGTTTATGGTTTGATCTTTACACCTCACCTTAAAGATTTAAAACCAGGTATTCATGGTTTTCATATCCATCAAAATGGAAGCTGCCAAGCAATTGAAAAAAATGGGAACGTTATTTTAGGTGGTGCTGCAGGTGGTCACTATGACCCATTTAATACTCACAAGCATGGTTTTCCATGGGGTCGCGATAATCACAGAGGTGATTTACCTGCTCTTTATGTTAATAATGATGGTATAGCTAATATGCCAGTTATTGCTCAGCGATTAACATTAGATGAATTGAAAGGTCATGCTATAATGATTCACCAAAACGGTGACAATTATTCTGATTCACCCAAACCGTTAGGTGGCGGTGGCCCTCGTGAAGCTTGTGGTGTTATTAAATAATTTAATAATGAACTTTTTTTATTTTTCTCTTAATAAGAATTATTTATAAAAGTTCATTATTCTTATAATTACTATGATTAAATTTCTTGTGATAATTTATACTTTATCATTAATAATAATTTTATTTTTTTTATTATTTCCTTATCCGTATTATTTTTTTCTATATTAACAACCATATTAACCACTAAATATAATTACTTATATGTTTAATATAACATCTATTTAAAAAACACCAATATTAATATAAAAAACAGATTTTCATTCCAATTGACACCAGGTAAAAATAATGTATTTCAAGATACTGGTAACAATATAATTAACATTTTAATTTAACGACTAAAGATAGATTAAAAATCATTTAGTACATCATTACTATTAATTTCAATATCTTATTTATCTTTTGCTATTTTCATTAAGACCACGCTCCCACGATGAATAAGGATGGGCAAAGTAAGCCTTTGCATCTAAATGCTCTCGTGCCCAGCAAATTCTCCTCCATTGTCGAACGTAATCGTATGAACATACGCTTTGTAAGGCATGAGCATTTCGATGATTGCGTCTTTGACGACATCAGCTTCCTTACTATGTACTCGCTTCACTAAATAGAGCTTACTCTTTCGCTCCGCAAGTGTGACCAAAACGCCTGTACCTTGTTTACCCAGAACAGTGTCAGCTTCCCAGTCCCCCAGACGCTCTCGGGTGTCAACGATAGCGGGTCGTTCATCAATCGATACACTGTTAACTATCGGTTTTCTAAGCGTATGTTTGCCCCTGCGATAACGCTTATGGCCTTGCCGTAGATGTTTGTATAACAGACCACCTTGTGCTTTGTTTCGGGCGATGTGCTGATAAATCCATTCGGGGCTCCAATCCCAACCCAGAACCATCTCAACAAACCAAATAGTATCTTGTGAAATTCGATATTTAGATGCCTGACTGCGCCGTTGGTAACTTAACATATTGTCTCTGTCAGGCCAGTAGTGACTGTTGTCGCTGTTACGCTTTAATGCGCGGCAAATGGTTGAACGATGAACACTTAGTCTCTTTGCTATCGCTGACTGCGAATAACCTTCGGCAAGAAGAGTAAAAATCTGGTATCTTTGACCTTCGGTCAGTTGCTGGTAGTTCATGGTAATACTGCTTTGATTTTGGCGATGAGAAGCATACCACTATCAGCAGCTGTCCTTCTCCCACCTTTTCAACCATGAGTGTTGCACTTATTATCTGAATTCAAGAACATCAGAAAAGATATGATTTATAGTTTTGAAATTACACTAAATAAATATAGAGACTTTGAATTTTTTATCAAGCTCACTAAATAATGGTAACGGTTTAACAGGTTGGACAGTTACGATTTCCAGAACAGAAAACGTAACTGTTATTATCTATTAACTGTTAACAGTTAGAGCCAATGCAAGCAAGAAGAGACTTTTCGAAGATTTTACTTAAAAAAAATTGCTTTTTTTGGTTCGAATTATAATAACAAAATTTACAATTTGTTTTTTAGATAGATAATTCCTCAGATATAAAGCAAAAAATCAGAATTTAAATCGATAATTAGGGAAATTTTCAGACCTATAATTTAAAAACACACCCATTCCATTACCATCCTATTAAAATCAACACCTTAAGAGCAAAATTAAGAATTGATAAAAATACGAAGCAGTAAATAACAATAAGCTATCAATTTAAAGTATAAAAATCACAAATTAGAAATAAAGAGGAATAATACTCCAAAACCATTGATAAAAACAATAACCACATGATTTAAAACATTAAATTATAAATTTTGCATTTCTATAGTGTCTATATTCAAAACTAGACACTATATATAGTGTACTAAATTTCAAATTTAGTTATAACATATACCTAATTATTCTATAGGTTTTTTACTCTCTTATTTTGTTTATATCATAAACAAAAAAATTAATAAGAATAATACCTCTTCCTTCATAACTAAAATTAATGACACTTTAGATAATAAAATGTATGGTCCGCCCCGTTATTGCAACTACAATATTAGTAATAACGGAGTTGCGCTAATGTATTCGGAGTCAAAATTAGGCATATTAATGTCCTAGCTCCACGATGATATCCGCGCCAGATTATCCTTAAAAAGCGAAAAGCATTTATTGCTGTTTTTATTATCAGGTTATTAATCTGGCCGATTTACCGTTAATGTCATCACTTGCATTGTCGTTGCAAACTCGGTTATGACTGCGATGCAGTCTTAAACGCTTGGCGGTGGTATAACACCGCCCAAGCTATTCTTGCTAATTTGTTAGCCAATGCGACAACAACCACATTGAATGGCTTACTGGCTCTTAAATCTACCAGCCATTGTCCGAAGACTTTACCCGTTGTCTCTAACCTTGATAATACAGCTCTTGCGCCATGAATGAATAATGTCCGGAGATGTTTATTTCCTCGTTTACTCACCCCAAGTAACTTTGTTTTACCTCCCGTAGAGTATTGTCGAGGCACTAACCCTAACCAAGCAGCCATATTCCTTCCATTTGAAAAGTTACTGGCGGCACTAACATCTGCCACACATAGGGTTGCTGTTAAATCACCGATGCCAGGCACAGTTTTTAATAACTTAGCCAATTCATGTTGCTCAGCTAGCTGTTTCAACTTCGTATCTTGTATTTTTATCTGCTCATTAAGATACAAATAATGTGCGTGAATTAAGCTTAATTCGTACATAAGACTTTGTGGAAGAGTTTGATATTTTTGGTCTGCTATCCACTGAAAAAGCATCTTCATTTTCGCATGTCCTGTAGGCAAGCTCAGTCCAAACTCTAACAATATCGCTCCGATACGAGACATACAGGCTGTTCGCTCCTTAATAAAACCATCACGGATACGATGAATGACAGCAATGACTTGTGCTTCTTCTGATTTAACAGCAACAAAGCGCATGGAAGGTCGACTTGCTGCTTCAGCGATAGCTGCAGCATCAATGAAGTCATTTTTATTGCCTTTCACATAAGGTTTTACATACTGAGGAGGAATGAGTTGAACTTGATGCCCAAAATCAGCACATTTACGGGCTAACCAATGTGCACCACCACATGCTTCAAATGCGATAGTGGTGGTTTCTAAATTTGAGAGAAACTTTAGAAGTTGGCTTCGATTATATTTCTTACGTAGCACCTCTTTACCTGCGTAATTGTGTGCGACAGCATGAAAGCAGTGTTTACCTAAATCGATACCTAAGATGTGGATAGTAGACATATGGTTCACCTCTTTGAAAGCCTACCCTAAGCCTAACGGCTTAGGATGAGGCGGACCATATAATTAAGCCTTTGAAGTAAAGTCCAAAGGCTTTTAAAATTTAGACAGAACAAATACATATTATTTATTCTTTCTTTTATTTTCTCGCTCTAATAACCACTGATCAATTTTATCTTCAAACCAACCGACTGATCGCTCGCCCAGAGGAACTGATCGTGGAAAGTCACCTTTGGTCATTAATGCATAAATACTACTTCTAGATAGGCCAACTCGATCTTTGACATCTGGTAGTCGTAAAATCTTTGATGGTTTCTGATTTATCATCATACTTATATTCCTTGTGATAAATTAAATATATCGGATTAGCTAGTTCAAATTAACATCTAAAAGAACGGAATATTTGCGCTTTTTTTTTGAGAGCAAAAAAAAATTACACTAGCTAATAAAGTTAAATATCCTAAACTGAATTTTAGTTATTCCAGTTTAAAAATTACTTTAATAAGAGGGTATTATGAAAAAAATATAGTAAATAAAGTTGCATCGACACCATTATCTAACTTTGTAAAAAATACGTCTCAAGAAGAAAAAGAGAAAATATATAAAGATATAATGATAAAAGTTTGTGATATTCAAAATAAAATTATCGCTAAAGCCAAAAAAATTTCCAACCAGAGTGCTCAATAGTAAATTATCCCACTTAATTTAGTCAGTGATTTTGGATTGGTACTTGGAACTAAATCTCAGGAAATCAAACACAAAGTCAACCTAATATCATGTTTTAGTTAACTTTTAATTTTATAAGTACTTACGGTGAGTAACACTTACAGTTGAGATCGCCTAAAACATACAGAGTTTAGGTTGGTACTTGATGGTAAATGTCATGGCTTCAACTACCAACCCAACTTAACGTATTGTTTCTATTGGTTTTAATTTTTATAAGTACATAGAGTTTGAGTAACACTTGCAGTTGAGATCGCCTAAAACAAACAGAATTTGTGTTGGTACTTGATAGTAAATGTCACGGCTTCAACTACCAACCCAACTTAACGTATTGTTTCTATTGGTTTTAATTTTTATAAGTACATAGAGTTTGAGTAACACTTGCAGTTGAGATCGCCTAAAACAAACAGAATTTGTGTTGGTACTTGATAGTAAATGTCACGGCTTCAACTACCAACCCAACTTAACGTATTGTTTCTATTAATTTTAATTTTTATAAGTACATAGAGTTTGAGTAACACTTGCAGTTGAGATCGCCTAAAACAAACAGAGTTTGGGTTGGTACTTGATAGTAAATATCACGGCTTCAACTACCAACCCAACTTAACGTATTGTTTCTATTAGTTTTAATTTTTATAAGTACATAGAGTTTGAGTAACACTTGCAGTTGAGATCGCCTAAAACATATAGAGTTTTGGTTGATACTTGATAGTAAATGTCACGGCTTCAACTACCAACCCAACTTAACGTATTGTTTCTATTAGTTTTATTTTTTATAAGTACATAGAGTTTAAGTAACACTTGCAGTTGAGATCGCCTAAAACAAACAGAGTTTGGGTTGGGACTTGATAGTAAATGTCACGGCTTCAACTACCAACCCAACTTAACGTATTGTTTCTATATGTTTTATTTTTTATAAGTACATAGATTTTGAGTAACACTTGCAGTTGAGATCGCCTAAAACAAACAGAGTTTGGGTTGGTACTTGGTAGTCAACCTTTGGGTTAGTATTTAGTAGAAAAGATCATTTCTTTAAACCTTCGCAGGATAGCAGCCAATAATAACCTCTCATTTTGAGCTACTAAGGTACCCATGCAGAAGCATTTATTTCCGTAACACTACTTTTTAAAGATAATTTCCGACAACAGAAATAAATAGGTACATCTTAGGGTACACCAGTGAAAATCAAACTGAGATAAGTTATATAAAAACAAAAAGATAAAAACCAAATTCAGATGACGCCAGCCCACCAAATTCGTATACGAAGGCGTCCTAGGACGTCCAGAGAGCCCGCTAGGTTACTGACTTAGCGGGCTTTCTTGTATCTGTAATGTACAAAAGTACCTAGTAATATCCATCTATTTGCTATGCGGCTCGGTATTCCAAGAAATTAGAAGTGCCGATTAAAGCTAATTCTAGTAATAAGACTTCCATCAATGATATCTAGAAATATAGGCACAACCATTATCTTCGAACTACCATTCACAAACTCTTTATTGCCTGTTTGAGGCTAAAAAATAAAGAGGCTCTACGCTTCATTTATGCAGACTTATAAACGTTTAAGAAAAGCTAGCACGTCATCAATATCACTTGAGATTGGTCCCAATTTTAATTAATTCGTTTTTGTATTAGTTATTCCAAATTAGAATTAATATATAATTAACTACTTCAATAATAAGCCATTATTGTTAAGTAGATTGATACATTATTAAATACCTCAGAACATTAAGTCATTCTATTATTGTAGTCTGACTGTAATAGCTTAGATGGTAAGAATCATACACCCGAACCATGAATGCACTACAATCAATAAACTACAGACATGTATAACCTCTTCTTAATCATGGCTTTACAAACATTTCTCGCATTTAATATTAATGTAACAGATATAAGTTAATGCTATCCCCGGATTTAAAACTGAAAACTTATTTTTTATTGCGTATTTTGTACCTTTTTTTACCCATCTTGCCCTGAGGGTATATTTCTTTACGCTGTTCAATCGCACTTTTGTTTTCTTAGTGATTCCTTTATTACAATTATTAGTAAACTCAATTATGACTTTTAAGAATGCCTTTTTGCATTCTCCCTTTTTTCAAGCAGGAAGCTAATTGTTATGGAATATTTAGAGAGAATTAAGCGTTTGGCGAAGGTACAAGGTATCAGCCAGAAGCAACTTGGCGAAGCTCTAGATCTTCAACAAGGTACGATGAGCCGCAAACTGTCCGGTAAATACGGCATTGAGGTTCGTGAATTAGAAAAAATTGCAGAAACCTTAAATACTTCTATCGGTTATATCCTAACAGGACAAGTAGATACAGGTACGCAAGCGACAACAACAATCAGTACTGAACTGGATAATGCTGCGACATGTACTTACATCCCAGTGATCCATCGTAAAGATTTTTCAGCATACACTGATGGCAGTTCTGTTGAAGTGATCAGCAAACGTGCAATTCCTCAACACCTTGAGCGTGAAGAGTGTTTAGGTCTTTTAATTGACAATGAAAACATTGCTCAATGTGCGCCTGTTGGTAGCTATGCGCTAGCAACGAAAAAAGCGGAATACCGTCCTAAACAACCAGTATTTGCATCTGTTCGTGGTAGTGAGCCTGACTTTTACCACATGACACAACTTGCTGATGGTGTTGTATTTTCAACATCACAACCGGATTTCCCGAATTTATTCGTGAACAACGATGAGTTCCAAATTCACGGTTACATCATCCAATCTGACTGGGCTTACGATCGCGTATAATCATCAGAGATTAATGAATAAAAGAAAGCCTGCGAGAAATCGCGGGCTTTTTTATTTTGTCACTATCACGTACTTTGGCTCTCGCTTACTTTT
Organism: Photobacterium leiognathi; assembly: GCF_030685535.1. Taxonomy (NCBI): domain Bacteria; kingdom Pseudomonadati; phylum Pseudomonadota; class Gammaproteobacteria; order Vibrionales; family Vibrionaceae; genus Photobacterium; species Photobacterium leiognathi. The sequence continues at coordinate 2,639,852 of NZ_CP131601.1, forward strand.
CAGTACACTGGGCACGCATTCAACAATTTAGGGATCTATACATGCAAACAGTCATGGTTGCTTCAACCAATCCAGCCAAAATTGCCGCTGTGCGTGATGCATTTACGCTCGTTTTTCCAGAACAAGTATTCACTGTTGAAGGTATTGCAGCATTAAGTGGTGTAAGGGATCAGCCGCTAACTTGTGATGAGACACTACTCGGTGCAAAAAATCGTGTTCGTCATTGTCGAGAGCAATGCCCTAATGCTGATTTTATTGTGGGCTTAGAAGCTGGAATAGATGAAAAGTTTACGTTTGCGTGGATGGTGATAGAACATCAAGGAAAAATGAGTGAATCACGTTCAGCCTCTTTACCTTTGCCACCGCTCGCACTGGAGAAAATCCATCAAGGTATGGAGCTCGGTGACATTATGGATGAGATGTTTAACCAACAGAATGTGAAGCAAAAAGGCGGCGCGATTGCGATGCTGACTAATCATCTATTAACGCGAAGCTCGGTTTATCAGCAAGCGTTAATTCTAGCACTGATCCCATTTATTAAGCCTGAGTTATTCTAATAAAAAATGGGATATTGTTAGTGTAGCAATATCCCATTTAAACATTATTGATTTGGCTTATTCTGAGCAAGAAAGTTCGCTAACCAAGCTTTAGTGTCATCATCTTGATGTTTTAGCTCGTTAGAGCCTCGAGTGATCGTTGCGACACCTACACCTAATAATTCACTGATCTTACGCTGACTACGCTCACCATTAAGTAGTTCATGCACAATATTAACCCGAGCAATAAGTGCTTCTCGCTCATCATGGGTTAATAACACTTGGAATAACAACTCATCACGTTGTTCCGCAGACGCATGGCGGATCAAATCGAGTACATTCTGCCACTCGGTAAAATCAGGGCTATCGGTCGTTGTTGTCATGGTGATCTCATCAGGAATTTTATCTTGTTGCAGTGTACCTTGATAATCATCAGACACCAAATGGTCCCCTTGTAAAACCCTGCCTTCCAAATATAAAAAAGCCGAGTTATGAAAAACTCGGCTTTGACTTGCTAAATAGCTAAAGTTGTTCAGTAATACTAATAACGAGCTTTTAGCTCACTCGGCTTAAACAACGGCGCTTTTTTGCCCATGAGTTCGTTATAGTACACATCGAACATCAGTACGTTTTGGACATAACCACGGGTCTCGTTAAATGGGATCTGCTCAATAAAGCTGTACACATCTAATTTGCCATCGGTGACTTTCTTCCATTGCTTAACACGACCGGGACCCGCGTTATAAGATGCGAAAGAATAAATACGGTTTTCATCGTTATTATCCAGCATCATTTTTAAGTAACCACTACCTAAGCGAATGTTCACACCTGGATCAAACAAGCTTGCTTTACCTGCGTACTTATAATCCAATTTCTTCGCGGTATGTGCTGCGGTTGCAGGCATTAACTGCATTAAGCCTCGCGCACCTACATGTGATTGAGCGTGAATATTTAACGCACTTTCCTGACGGGCTAATGCCATCATGGTTGACGTTGGAATGCCACGCTTTTTACTAAAGAAATCAAACCACCATTTATGCGCTAATGGGAAACGTAATTCCATATGATCCCAAAGCTTACCGGAGATCGTTGCTTGTACCGCAAGGTGATGCCACTTGTGTTTTTCCGCATAAACCGCTAACTGACGCTTAGTTTGTACACCTTGAATATGCGATAACAAATAGCCCCATTCACGATTAGCAGCAATCAACCTATCAGTATCAATCAACTCACCAATACGCTTTAATGTCGTCATATATGGTTGGATCAGCTTGGTTGATGTTGGTCCTTTTTGATTAGGATATACAATCGGCTTGTGTAAGATTGTGGCAGCAGCTGCACTGTAAAAATCACGCTCACCTAATAGTGATTGGTAAATCTTATCTGCTTGCTTTTTCTGACCTTTCTTTGCTAATAGCTGAGCTTGCCAGAACTTCCAACGTAGGCTGTCTTTCGCTTCTTTTGGTAAGCGATTGATCCACGTTTGTACGCCGCTCCAATCCGCTTCACGGATCGAATTACGAATACGACGTTCTAAAATGCTCACGTTCTGGCTCGTCTTTAATTTGCTATCACGCCATTTTGCTAACACAGGATCACTGGTTGACATAAGTCGTGATGCCACCGCATCAGCCAATGCTTGCTTAGTTGCTTTATCAAAATGCTGACCTGAAACCACCTGATTATATGAAGCCACCGCTTGTTTAACATCAGCGCGAGCTAAACGGTAATATGCTGCCTCGGTTAGCGCTTGGTTAAACTTGGTCACCTTACTTTGTTTAGCAAAATCTGCCACGCCCTGCGGCTTATCTAATAACGCGAGGATCTTATCCCCTGTTGCTTGTGCACTACCCGATAATTGCTTATCAAGGTAAGTCGCTAAACTCTTGTTGCCCTTTTTAAACGCCAACAACATGCGATCAAGGATCAAAGTATTAGTTCGTTTACCTGCAGCAGTCCATGCATCTAATAAAGGATCACAAACGGCTGGTAATGAGCTACCCGTCTCCCACAATTTCTCAGCTCCCGCCCACGCTTGGCTTGCATGACCGGTTTGGCTCTTCGCATAGAAGTAAGAACATTTTAGCGATGTGCGACTAGGCTCTGTCGGTTGCACCGATAGGAAATCGCGCCATCTGTCAGCCCCTGCAAGATATGACAAGTAATTACGCTGAATGGTTTGGCTAAAAGGTAATGCTTTGTATTTATTAACAAAGGTTTTTACTTGGCTAGGTGTTTTATTATCTAAGTCTTTATTAAATAGACGGTATTCCAAGTAAGGGTATAGCGGATACCCACCTAATTTACTTTTGTTGGCGTTAAATACCGCCATATTATTGTTATCAAACGCTGTTTGCGCTTGATCATACCAAGTGCGCTGTTGCTCTAACGAGGCTGCATGCACACTAAAGGTACTTGCTATGCCTAGTGATAACAGCGCAATGGAAAAAAACTTATGAGACGTTGGAATGCGTGGCACTAGAAGCTCCATATCGAGATCGTAAAAATAAATTCCCTGTTGTCATAGTAATCAATGGGTAATGGCAACTACATTTGAGACAATCATAATAGCAAATAATTCATGACCTCATTCTCATCAATGAGCAGGTATCCGTAACATTTCTAGGAAATGAGCCCATTTTTTTCGCTGCGTTTTTTGTTGTCTTCACCACCAAATATAAACAATTCTGTTAAACTTCAGTCCAGAACAGGTAAAATATTCCCTTTCATTTTTTAAGTAGAGATCACACACGGATATGGCTGATTACGTCTATACCATGTCGCGAGTGGGAAAAATCGTCCCACCTAAGCGTCAAATTCTAAAAGATATTTCACTGAGCTTTTTCCCTGGCGCTAAGATCGGTGTCCTAGGTCTAAACGGTGCAGGTAAATCAACATTACTACGCATCATGGCAGGTATCGATACTGATATCGAAGGTGAAGCACGTCCACAAGCAGGTCTAAAAATTGGTTACCTACCACAGGAGCCAATCCTAGACGAAAGCAAAACTGTACGTGAAGTGGTTGAAGAATCTGTATCAGATGTGAAAGAAGCACTGATCCGTCTTGACCAAGTATACGCAGCTTACGCAGAACCTGATGCAGACTTCGATGCACTTGCTAAAGAGCAAGGTGAACTTGAAGCGTTGATCGAAACCAAAGATGGTCACAACCTAGGTATGCAACTTGAACGTGCCGCTGATGCGCTTCGTCTTCCTGAGTGGGATGCGGTTGTTAAAAACCTATCTGGTGGTGAGCGTCGTCGTGTTGCTATCTGTCGTCTACTGTTAGATAAGCCAGACATGCTACTGCTTGACGAACCAACCAACCACTTAGATGCTGAATCTGTGGCATGGCTTGAGCACTTCCTCGTCGATTACAGCGGCACTGTTGTGGCTATCACGCACGACCGTTACTTCCTAGATAACGCTGCGGGCTGGATCTTAGAACTTGACCGTGGTGAAGGTATTCCATGGCAAGGTAACTACTCTTCATGGCTAGAGCAAAAAGATGCACGTTTAAAACAAGAAGCATCTCAAGAGCGCGCGCTACAGAAGACTATTGAGAAAGAACTTGAGTGGGTACGTCAGAACCCTAAAGGTCGCCAAGCGAAATCTAAAGCACGTATGGCGCGCTTTGAAGAGCTACAAAGCAACGATCACCAAAAGCGTAATGAAACAAACGAACTGTTCATTCCGCCAGGTGAGCGTCTAGGTGACAAAGTTATCGAAGTGAATAACCTAACTAAATCGTTCGGTGATCGCGTACTTATCGATGACTTATCATTCAGCATTCCTAAGGGTGCTATCGTTGGTATCATTGGTGCTAACGGTGCAGGTAAATCTACCCTATTTAAGATGCTAAGTGGTACAGAGCAACCTGACGCAGGTACGATCGAGCTAGGTGATACTGTGAAACTGGCATCGGTTGAGCAGTTCCGCGATAGCATGAACGACAACAACACTGTGTACCAAGAGATTTCTGAAGGCGCTGATATCATCAAGATCAACAGCTTTGAAATCCCTGCGCGTGCATACGTGTCTCGCTTTAACTTCAAAGGTAGTGATCAACAAAAACGCATTGGTGATCTATCTGGTGGTGAGCGTAACCGTGTCCACCTTGCGAAACTACTTAAAGCGGGCGGTAACGTATTACTACTCGATGAGCCAACCAACGACCTTGACGTTGAAACCCTACGTGCACTAGAAGAAGCACTACTAGAGTTCCCTGGCTGTGCTATGGTTATCTCGCACGACCGTTGGTTCCTAGACCGTATCGCAACTCACATCCTAGACTACCGTGACGAAGGTCAAGTGAACTTCTTTGAAGGTAACTTCACTGAATACGCTGATTGGCTGAAGAAAACGCTAGGCTCAGATGCGACAGAACCACACCGTATCAAATACAAGCGTATTGCTAAATAAGCAATTCACTCGTGATAAATGAAAAAGAGCGGCTTCGGTCGCTCTTTTTATTTTTGATGAAAAATCAGCAATATTACTAACAAAACTCATTAAAACGTTGCATAAATGAGATGTAATAAACTAGCAATAATCCTATCCAACACATAAACTCTAGCTTCAGAAATAGCTCAACCTGTCGTACGCATGATGTTTAATCCAAAGAACGTAACCACAAAACTTCGCAGCGGTGATATAAAAGCACTCACTGCTAATGTTGCTCGATATACTGGGCTCTTCATTGTTTGTGGATTAGTCACTTATGGTACGAATGCCATAGTTGAGTTGTATACCTCAGCACAAAACTCCCATCAGCAAGTCTCTAAATTGCGCAATAAAGCGTTAGAACTGAGTGCATCACTATCAGAAGAGACAGCACTTAACAAAACCCTGAATGATTCCTTAGAGAAAAAAACACAATCGCTAGAAAAGTTAAATCAGCGTATTGATGATATGGAAAACATTCTAGGATTGAGTGATGAAAATCCACCTCAAACGATCAAACAACGGGTTGATACTGCCGCTATTAATTCTGCAGTCAAAGCAACGCTATTTCAACTTATCCCTAATGGTAAGCCAACACCAGATGCACCATTAACGTCAGGCTTTGGTACTCGTGTTCATCCCATTACCAAGCAACGTAAAAACCATGATGGATTAGACTTCGGTGCAAGTAAGGGGACACCTATTTATGCGCCAGCAGATGCGGTGATCGAAAAGGTTAACGCCAGTAAATACGGCTATGGTAATCAGCTAACACTTAATCACACTATGGGGTTTGTCTCTACCTATTCACACATGAGTAAATTCAATGTGAAGCAAGGACAGTTCGTTAACAAAGGGGAACTGATTGGCTGGACGGGTAACTCTGGGCTATCGACAGGGCCTCATCTGCATTATGAGATCCATTTTTTAGGTAAGCCGCTTAACCCACGTCCGTTTGTTAATTGGAATATCGAGAATTTCGACACGCTATTTGAAAAAGAGCCAAATGTTGAATGGACATCACTGCTCAATACCGTCGGCAGTATGGTGGAAATGCAAGTACAGTTAGCATCAGATCATAGCCAAGATATATTCAATACAGCGAATCATCCCAAGCCTAAAGTGACTTTTGATACTCACAAGTAGATGAGAAAGAAGCGAGAGGCATATGCGATACAGCGGCCTCTCACTTAATTATATGGTCCGCCTCATCCTAAGCCGTTAGGCTTAGGGTAGGCTTTCAAAGAGGTGAACCATATGTCTACTATCCACATCTTAGGTATCGATTTAGGTAAACACTGCTTTCATGCTGTCGCACACAATTACGCAGGTAAAGAGGTGCTACGTAAGAAATATAATCGAAGCCAACTTCTAAAGTTTCTCTCAAATTTAGAAACCACCACTATCGCATTTGAAGCATGTGGTGGTGCACATTGGTTAGCCCGTAAATGTGCTGATTTTGGGCATCAAGTTCAACTCATTCCTCCTCAGTATGTAAAACCTTATGTGAAAGGCAATAAAAATGACTTCATTGATGCTGCAGCTATCGCTGAAGCAGCAAGTCGACCTTCCATGCGCTTTGTTGCTGTTAAATCAGAAGAAGCACAAGTCATTGCTGTCATTCATCGTATCCGTGATGGTTTTATTAAGGAGCGAACAGCCTGTATGTCTCGTATCGGAGCGATATTGTTAGAGTTTGGACTGAGCTTGCCTACAGGACATGCGAAAATGAAGATGCTTTTTCAGTGGATAGCAGACCAAAAATATCAAACTCTTCCACAAAGTCTTATGTACGAATTAAGCTTAATTCACGCACATTATTTGTATCTTAATGAGCAGATAAAAATACAAGATACGAAGTTGAAACAGCTAGCTGAGCAACATGAATTGGCTAAGTTATTAAAAACTGTGCCTGGCATCGGTGATTTAACAGCAACCCTATGTGTGGCAGATGTTAGTGCCGCCAGTAACTTTTCAAATGGAAGGAATATGGCTGCTTGGTTAGGGTTAGTGCCTCGACAATACTCTACGGGAGGTAAAACAAAGTTACTTGGGGTGAGTAAACGAGGAAATAAACATCTCCGGACATTATTCATTCATGGCGCAAGAGCTGTATTATCAAGGTTAGAGACAACGGGTAAAGTCTTCGGACAATGGCTGGTAGATTTAAGAGCCAGTAAGCCATTCAATGTGGTTGTTGTCGCATTGGCTAACAAATTAGCAAGAATAGCTTGGGCGGTGTTATACCACCGCCAAGCGTTTAAGACTGCATCGCAGTCATAACCGAGTTTGCAACGACAATGCAAGTGATGACATTAACGGTAAATCGGCCAGATTAATAACCTGATAATAAAAACAGCAATAAATGCTTTTCGCTTTTTAAGGATAATCTGGCGCGGATATCATCGTGGAGCTAGGACATTAATATGCCTAATTTTGACTCCGAATACATTAGCGCCAACTCCGTTATTACTAATATTGTAGTTGCAATAACGGGGCGGACCATACATTTTATTAGTTGATCAAATCCAGTAACTCATGAATGGTTTTCACTGGCGTGATTTTCGCGCCTAACCCTTCCATTGATTTATGATAGTTACGGTAAGGAATAAAGATCTCGGTAAAACCATGTTGCGCCGCTTCTTTCACACGAGGCACACCGCTATCAATCGGGCGAACATCACCGTTTAGGCTCAACTCTCCCATGATGCACGTAGTACGAGGCACCACGAACTCATTTAAGCTACTCAATAGTGCAGCCACCAGCGCCAAGTCGATGCAGGTTTCTGACTCATCAATTTTCAAGCCGCCAACGATATTGAAAAAGGTATCGTGGTAGATCTTCGTTTTCGCATGCTTACGTAAAATACCCGTCAGCATTTTGATACGGTTCATATTTAGACCGACACACACGCGCTGTGGGAACTCACCTTCGGTTTCCGTGGTTAAACACTGGATCTCCAACAAGATATTACGGTTACCTTTACGAATACAGGTAATGGCAGAGCCCGATGATTCTGTTGTTGAACCCGATAAGAAGATCTCACTTGGGTTATCAACACTGAGCATACCGCGTTCAGTCATGCGGAAAATACCAACGGTATCGACATCACCAAAACGGTTTTTATTGGCGCGCAGGGTACGTACTTGACCATCATTGGTATCAATGTGCAGTAAGGAGTCAACGATATGAACAAGCGTTTGTGGGCCTGCAATTTCATTGTTTTTGTTTACGTGAGCAATCAAAAACATCGTTACGTTATTTTGCTTACAATACTGGGTTAACGCTTGTGCTGCTGCTTTTACTTGTGATGGTGAACCAGGGCTACCATTGGCAAGCTCTGTTGATACCGCCTGAATAGAGTCAATAACCGCAAACTTGATTTGTTTAACTTCAAGCTCTGCAATGATCGCTTCCACACTGGTTTCCGCCATCAGATATAAATTATCTTCATTACAATTAAGCTTGAGGCGGTTCACACGGTTCTTAAACTGCGACAGTGACTCTTCTGCAGTACAGTAAAGTGACGGCATTAACTGAGACATACGCGCAACTAAGTCGGAAAGCAGCGTTGTTTTACCTGCACCGGGATCGCCTGAAATAATATTGACAGATCCGGTCGTTAAGCCGCCACAAAGTACGCGATCAAGCTCACCAATGCCTGTTAGCATCTTCTCAGCTTCTACCGCTTCAACTTCGTTCAGTTTTTTCGAGCCGCCACCCACAACACCTGCGTAACCACCAACACTTGCGCGTGCAGAACTGCTGGTTAATCCAGATTTGGTATTAGGGATCGTAAATTCAGTGATCGTATTCCACGCTTTACATCCAGAGCACTGACCTTGCCAACGAGCAAAGTCCATCCCACAATCACTACAAACATATGCACGTTTTGCTGCTTTCGCCATTCTTTACCCTAAATGTCTAATCCATCGAATAAACCGATATTATTCAATGTAAACCTCAACTTAAATGTCAGTTTTTATCACTTTACATTAAACTTTTGTCACTCTAAGCAGATAATACTAACAGCGAATCTTTTCTCAGAAAATAAAATGCAGTTGGACGATTACAAAGCACTCATAGAACAACTATTACCTGTATACGGAAGCGAAGATTTCCAACAGGTATTTGATAGTTTAACCAGTAGCGAATCCGGGCCGATCAAACTCCGTATAAAAATGGAAATTAATCGGTTAATGACCCCGTGTAAAAAAATCATTGATTTACGTGGTCGAGTAAAGGGGCAATGTCGCCCATATACTTTTAACGATCAAACACACTGGCTTGATGATGTAGCCATCAATATTTTACATCGCCGTAGTAAAGTCTTTAATAATCAATACTGTACTGGTTTGTATGAGGCATTAGTTAATACGCATAATGATTTTCGTGAGCTCCACCAGCAAGGTGAACGCTCAACACTTGTGACGCAGAAAAGTAATCTTGAACTCTTTACCGCTAATTTGATCCGCTTTGGTCATTATCTCCACCGAGAAGAAAATCGCCTACAAATCAGCACCCCAGTAACTATTAATTTCCCGCTTAATCAACAGATTTGGGGAATGACCGCTGATCTATCTTTTTCCGGTGCCAAATTTAAAGTCCCAGCAGCATTTAACTATCGTCTTGGGCAAACCATCGATGCCACTTTCCCGCAATTAGCAATAACACACGATGAGCCGTGCTTTGAGCAACCTCACCGTTACCGCATTTTAGGTATTGATGACAACCCAGAAGACAACAGCTTTAAATGGTTACGACTGATCGCATTAAGTGACAATGAAGCCTTAAAAACCATGATCGTCGAGAGTCAAAACAAAGGCACATTACGACATCGCCATAACCATGAAGATAAAATCATTCAGGCACGCACCCAAGGCTATGAGCATTGTTTTCTCAAACATACCGTGGGGATCCCTCTGTTCTTCTCAGGCACTGAGCTGAAATACGCCTTATTGACCGATCACAACCGTTATTTATGGCAATACTGGCATGATGAGCGTAATCAACCCGTGATCAATCAGCTACTCTCCGAGCAACGTATCGCATCATTGGGGCGTAAGGGACTCAAGCAATCTAGTACCCTCATTTATTGTTTCCATCATGATCACCAAGGCTCACGCTATTTCTACTCCGCTGCTTTGCCTGAAATGGATCAAGAGCAGCGTCGTCTATTCTGGCTGCTTGGTGCACACCGTGACAGCTGGCGTGTGATGCGATTAACGGTATACCCTTTGCGCCAACAAGAGCTAGAAAAGCTCAATGATGTCGCCCCTGAAATGCTAGAGAAATTCCAAGATCTCACTCATGTTGGTGTACTACAAGACATTACTCACAAGGCGACACAGCCAGATTATCGTGCAGCCCATAAATCAAGCTTAGATAGCAAAGCGATCAACCCATTTAGACACCCGAAAAACCCAATTTGTCTGGCGGAAGCGATCCATTTCGATCCCAAGCCGCAACGTAGTGAATCTCGCTTTGCTTATAAAACCCCGATCTCTTTATATCAACAAGGGCAATTGATCAGCGTCAGTCACTCTATTGATTTCTCCAGTAAAGGGCTGAACATCAATCTCGATACCCCTTTTCGTTGTAAGAAAGACGATCCTGTGATCATTAAATTTGATCAGCTTCAGCGATTAGCCAAAATAGATATTCTCAATCGTATGCCTTATCGGGTGATCCGTACTAGCCCTAACGGCAAGAATATCCAGCTAATCACCGAGGGAAGTAAAGAATCAGCCGCTAGTGAGCAATTCTTACGTAACTTAATTAAGAGTAACCAAGAAAAACTTGCGCTGTGTGAAGAGCAACTTTCGTCACCTGCGATGTTGCTGGCGATGCACCAAATGCTGCTTACTCGTTTAAATAGCATTCCGTATTTTGCCGAAAAGATTGACCATAAAATCAAAGTGAAAACTGTCGGTTCAAACTTCCCATTAACACCACTTGCCGATATTTTTTATCAGTTAGGCGAGCATAAACACTTTGATCTCAGTCTACTGTTTAAGCGTCGGGTTAAAGAAATGCTAGCCTACCCAATGCGTCCAATTGAAAACGTACGCGAACCTTATGTTCATGAACTGTATATTGCTTTCCAGCAACAAGACGGAGAAATAAAAAAAATCGCGGTCAAAGCGAGCTATGAGTTTGAAACCTTAGAAGATCGCATTCGCTTTATTACCTTTGCTCGTAAAAATGGTAGTTTTCTTGCCATCCGTGTGACTGCATTACCGATTTTTAATCCGCTAACTGCATTAATTGGTGAGAAGCTCAGTGAATTGGCTCGTTTAACACTCCATAGAGCAAGAGCACTTGAAGCGGAATTTATTTCGCTGATTGGTTGTGGTGAGATCTTCGATATTACTGACGAAGTATTAGTTCGATTAGAGATCAGCTAACGCGCTATTTTCACCATACAAACAAAAAGCCGCTGATGATGGCTTTATAACAAAGCGAACATCAGCGGCTTTTCTTATCTCTCTTTTATGCTCTAATTATGGCTTACCAGCTTAAACGCTGCGGCACTAAAGATGCCGACAAGATACACAAAATACCGCCTAAATCAGCATAACGGATCACCGCTGGCGCTTGCTGCTCAACTTTCGGTTTAGCATGATAAGCAATACCTAAACCTGCCGCTTTCATCATTACCAGATCATTTGCGCCATCGCCCACAGCAACAGTATTATGCGGTTCAATATCATATTGCTCGGCAAGCCCTTGCAAGATATTCGCTTTAGCTTGGGCATCAACGACATCTCCAAGCACCTTGCCTGTTAATTTACCGTCAATGATTTCTAATTGGTTAGAAAAAGCAGCTGTAAGATCCAACTCTTGTTTTAGGTGATCAGAAAAGTAAGTAAAACCACCAGAAGCAATCGCGACTTTCCAGCCTCGTGAATGCAAGCTGGCAACAACCTCTCTTAACTCAGGCATAAACGGCAGTGTTGCTTTTACTTCGGCTAAGATAGATTCATCAGCCCCTGCTAGCGTACCTACACGCTGGCGCAAACTTTGTTCAAAGTCCAACTCACCTTGCATCGCGCGTTCAGTGACTTCTGCAACTTGCTCGCCAACACCTGCTAGTTTTGCTATTTCATCAATACATTCAATTTCAATTGCGGTTGAATCCATATCAAACACCACCAACCCCGGCTCAGTAAGATCAGGTAGTTCTGATAAATGGTAATAATCCAATGCTAGTGAACGGAATGCTTGCTCTAGCTCTTCAGTAAGATCATTGGCGATCAAAAACACATCGTAAGATCCAACTTTCCAGCCAGCTAACAATACTAAATCGTCATCAAGCACTGCTGCTAATGATTCAATGTCATAGTGGCTGATCGCTTTACCATAAAACATGGCGCGGGCTTGTCGCTTATCACTGTTAGTAACAGATAATAATTGCGGGAAACGTTTATAAAGCGTGGGGTGTTTTTTAATTTTAAGCACGTGCTCAACATCCATATTATTCATCCTGAAGGTAGCTTATTGCTATACCTAAGTCATCTCAAGATACTTAGGTATAGAGTATGATTATTAAAACCCTAACATCGTGACAATTCAGCCACTTTATCGCTACTTCTTTACAAACTACCGATCCTGCCCGTGAAGAGCAACCCAATTTGTTACAAAGCTGTAATAAAAGATAGCTATTTCTCTTTTCTTTTACCTATAAAAACACCAATAGAAATGTGATTTTTTATCAGAGCTCATTAATAATAGACTCAAGGCTATGTTTTAAAACAAGATAATTACAGTGAATAGTAAGATTCTTAATCTCATAGATTATCGTGTAAAATAGCACCAGCGAAGAAGAAAGGTTAACTCGATGATAAAATGGAAAAATAAGCGCTGGCAAAGCTTAGGACGACTTTCAGTACTGTTATTATGTGCTCTTGCCTTAATTGGTATGCTGGAATATGGCGCCCTGTTAACACAGCGTAATTATCAAATGCTAAGTGAGCAAACACAGACGTTATCGCGCATGCTTGTTCGCCAAACAGCAGAAAGTGCAGCATCTGAAATTACCGATAATGATCAAGATAAATTACAGCAACTCGTCAATCAGCTTTCTGATGAGCCTCTTATTTTAGATGCATCTATTTATAATATTGACGGGGTAACACTAGCAAAAACAGATCAATCAATGCCATTAGAACAATTAACCGGGCTATCTACCCCATTGGCGATGGCGAGCATTGGACGCCAACAAATTGTTCAACCGATTTTTGCTAATAATCACGTGATTGGTTTTGTTCGTATTACGCTTGAGCACAATAAACTATTAGCGCATGCAAAAAGCCAAATTGAATACATGACCAGCATTATTCGTGGCTTGATCCTCGTTGCATTAATGATTGGCTTACTATTGGCTTTTACCTTTGGTCGTCGAAAAGATATTTGGCATTTCCCTTTCTTACTTACCGCTAATGCCAAAGACTAAACGCGAGATCTATCGAATTGACACATAAAAAAACGGAAACAGCTTATCAACTGTTTCCGTTTTTATTTATCTGTTTAATCAAGAATGATTAAGCTTCTTCTGCATCACCTAAGATCACAGAATCTAGTGCGATTTCAATCATCTCGTTGAACGTTAGCTGACGCTCTTCAGACGTTGTCGCTTCACCACGTAAGATGTGATCAGATACAGTACAGATAGTTAGCGCTTTTGCACCAAACTCAGCAGCAACACCGTAGATACCCGCCGCTTCCATTTCAACACCAACGATGCCGTACTTATCCATGGTTTTGAAGAATTCAAAATCTGGGTTGTAGAACAGATCAGCAGAGAAGATGTTACCTACTTTTACAGGAATACCTTTCGCTTTTGCTGCTTCTACTGCGTTTTGTACCATACCGAAATCAGCAATCGCTGCGAAATCGTGACCGCCAAAACGAATACGGTTTACTTTAGAATCTGTTGATGCACCCATACCGATAACAACGTCGCGTAGCTTAACGTCGTCACGTACTGCACCACAACTACCCACACGAATGATCTTCTTCACACCAAAATCTTTAATTAATTCTGTTGCGTAGATAGAACATGATGGAATACCCATACCGTGACCCATAACAGAGATCTTGCGACCTTTGTAAGTGCCCGTGAAGCCTAACATACTACGTACATTACATACTTCTTTTGCGTCTTCTAGGAAAGTTTCAGCAATGTACTTAGCACGTAGCGGATCGCCCGGCATTAGCACTACATCTGCAAAATCGCCCATTTCAGCATTAATATGTGGAGTAGCCATAGTTGTATCCTTTTCCTATTTTTAGTTAGCTGTCAGTGTTGAATTACGCTCAACGTTAAAGGCTGACATTTCGCTAAACACGCTGTGACTGTCTCGCATTATAAAGTGGAAAATACTAAACAATCATGTCTTTTTTATAATAAATAAGGGTAAATAAGATTTACCCTTATAAGAAATTTTTCAATTATAGGAATGACTTACCGTATTCCATATCAGAAGTACCAAAGTACTCTGCTAGACTTTGACCGATATCGGCAAATGTCTCACGGCGACCTAGTGAGCCAGGCTTGATATTAGGACCTGCAACCAATACTGGAATGTGCTCACGAGTATGATCAGTACCCGGCCATGTTGGATCACAACCGTGATCGGCTGTAATGATCATGACATCCTCACCTTGAAGTAGCTCTAAGATCTCAGGTAGACGACGATCAAAGTATTCAAGCGCTGCCGCATAACCTGCCACATTACGACGGTGACCATAAGCAGAATCGAAATCAACAAAGTTAGTGAACACAATGGTGTTATCACCCGCTTCTTTAATTTGCGCTAACGTTGCGTCAAACAAAGCAGGAATGCCAGTTGCTTTTACTTTGCTCGTAATACCGCAACCTGCGTAGATATCAGAAATCTTACCGATGGATACCACTTCACCTTGTTTCTCATCCACTAGCTTTTGTAAAATCGTTGCTGCTGGCGGCTCAAGCGACAAATCACGGCGGTTACCCGTACGCTCAAACTGACCTTTACCTGCACCGATAAATGGACGCGCGATAACACGGCCAATGTTGTAATCTTCTAGCTCTTCACGGGCAATTTGGCAAAGCTCTAATAGACGATCTAAACCAAATGTCTCTTCATGACAGGCAATCTGAAATACTGAGTCAGCAGAAGTGTAGAAGATTGGTTGACCCGTTCTCATGTGCTCTTCGCCTAGATCATCCAGTACTTGTGTACCCGATGCATGGCAGTTACCAAGGAAGCCATCTAAACCTGCGCGAGCTAGAATGCGATCAGTAAGCTCTTTCGGGAAGCTATTTGCTTTATCGTCAAAGTAGCCCCAATCAAACAACACAGGCACACCAGCAATTTCCCAGTGACCAGATGGCGTATCTTTACCAGAAGATAGCTCTTGTGCATGGGCGTAAGCGCCTGTGATCTCTGAATTTGGATCCATGCCTTCAGGGAAGCTACCGCATGATTCTTCACACGCTTTCGCTAAACCTAATTTTGTTAAGTTTGGTAAGTGTAATGGACCGTTGCGATCGCCATTATTAGCTTCGCCGCGCGCACACGCCTGTGCAATATGACCCAATGTATTTGCACCTACATCACCAAATTTATCAGCGTCTGCAGAGGCACCAATACCAAAAGAATCTAGCACTAAAATAATTGAACGTTTCATAGTTACTCCATTACACATCTTGCTTGCTGACACGACGGTATACTTCAGGGGTTGCTTCAGGTTTATTGTCACTCACGGTGATGTTGCTACGAACTGCTTTTGCTGCTTCTTCCCATTGTGCTTCAGTACGTGCATGTACCATAGCTAATGGGGTATCAGCATACACTTCATCACCTAAACGGATCATGTCGCTAAAGCCTACTGCGTAATCAATCTTATCGCTTGCTACGCGGCGACCACCGCCCATACCCACCACAGCCATACCTAAACCACGAGTATCCATGGCATGAGCAAAACCTGTCGTTTCAGCAAATACTGGCTTCACGATTTCAGCTTTTTCTAAATAGTTGTCATAGTTTTCGATGAAATCTGTAGGGCCACCTAAACCTGCCACCATTTTGCCAAATCGCTCTGCCGCTTGACCGTTATCTAATACTGCTTGCAGCTTAGTACGTGCTTGTTGTGTATCAGTAGCTAACTTACTGATCACTAACATTTCAGCACACAATGCCATAGTTACTTCAAACAAACGAGGGTTACGGTATTCGTCAGTTAAGAACTGTACCGCTTCACGTACTTCTAGTGCATTACCCGCGCTCGATGCTAATACTTGGTTCATGTCTGTTAGCAATGCAGATGTACACGTACCCGCACCATTTGCCACTGCGACGATTGATTTCGCTAGATCTTCAGAGGCTTGGTAAGTTGGCATAAATGCACCAGAGCCCACTTTCACATCCATCACTAAGTAATCTAAGCCAGCTGCTAATTTCTTCGATAAAATCGAGGCGGTAATTAGTGAGATGTTATCAACCGTTGCAGTCACGTCACGGGTCGCGTACACACGCTTATCCGCTGGCGCTAAATCACCAGTTTGACCAATGATCGCCACACCCGCCTCTTTCGTCACACTACCGAACACTTCGTTGGTTGGAGTGATGTTATAACCTGGGATTGATTCCAGCTTATCGAGCGTACCGCCTGTGTGGCCCAAACCACGACCAGAGATCATTGGTACGTAACCACCACATGCCGCCACCATTGCGCCTAGCATTAATGAAGTCACATCACCCACACCACCGGTTGAGTGTTTATCTACAACAGGACCATCAAAGTGCATGTATCCCCAATCAATCACCATGCCTGAATCACGCATTGCACATGTTAGTGCCACACGCTCGTCCATGGTCATATCGTTAAAGTAAATTGCCATTGCGAATGCCGCAATTTGACCTTCAGAGACAGTATCTTTCGCTACGCCTTGAATGAAGAAATTAATTTCATCGGCAGTTAATTCAATATTGTCACGCTTTTTACGAATGATTTCTTGAGGTAAGTACATGCTGATCCTCTTATTTTTTGTTCAGCTAAGTAGGGAGTACTAACGCTTTAATTTATGGTGTTTTGCTTTATTTTCTAAATTTTAGGTGCAAAAAAGGCAACAACCACGAAAACGTAGTGCTGATATACAAATTAAAGTATTAGTTACGACGTTAATAACGTCGCCAAAGAATTTAAACAAGGTGGCGATTCACCACCTTGTTTACAAAAGATTAGTAGCCGCCTTGCGCCGCTTCTTCACCTTCGCCTAATGTGTGTAGCAAGTTAGCCAGTAGGCTTGATGCACCAAAACGGTAGTGGCGGCTATCCGCCCACTCAGCACCTAGAGTTTCATCAGCCATCGCTAGATACTGTTGCGCATCTTCAGCTGTACGCACACCACCAGCAGGCTTAAAGCCAACTGTTTTTTCTACGCCCATGTCTTTAATCACATTAAGCATGATTTGTGCATATTCTGGTGTTGCGTTTACAGGCACTTTACCTGTTGATGTTTTGATGAAATCTGCACCAGCATTGATTGAGATTTCAGATGCTTGCTTGATAAGTGCTTCTGTTTTTAGCTCACCCGTTTCGATGATAACTTTTAGTAGTACGTTGTCGCCACATGCCGCTTTACATTGCTTCACAAGCTCAAAACCAACTTCTGCATTACCAGCCATTAGTGCGCGGTATGGGAATACTACGTCGACTTCGTCAGCACCGTAAGCAACCGCCGCTTTTGTTTCAGCAACAGCGATTTCGATATCATCGTTACCGTGTGGGAAGTTAGTTACTGTTGCAATGCGTACTTCTGGCGTACCTTGCTCACGTAGTTGCTTCTTCGCTACTGGGATAAAGCGAGGGTAAATGCACACTGCTGCCGTGTTACCAACAACTGTTTTAGCGTTCTTACAAAGCTCGATCACTTTTGCATCAGTGTCGTCGTCATTCAGTGTTGTTAAATCCATTAATTTAAGTGCACGTAGTGCAGCAGTTTTTAAATCGCTCATGACTATCTCCAGTCGTAATATTTAATTCAAAGCTGATCAAATGAAGCTGTGAATATCAGTATAAACGAAGGTAAAGCTCTCATGGTTTTCCATCAGGCTACCGAATGCAGTATCAAATACTGCAACAAATGAGCGGACTTGATTCCTTGAAGTTTTCAGTAAGTAAATACTTACCAAATGACTTATCCATATTCCCGCGCAAGAGCAGCAGCACACTGTGCTCCCCTTGCAAAATCGCTTTATTTGTTGGGCTCAATCATAACAACTCGACCGTCATTCGACTATCAAACTTATGTTTCCACCCGTGGATAATGTGTTTACTAAAATAATAAATCAGAAACAGTAACAGCGTTATTCTGCCTAACCTTATTGACTTTAAATAAGTGGCATTTGCTCGTCACATTACCCTTTTTGAATGGCGTAAGAATAGCAGAGTGAAAATATAGAAAAGGGAACGCAATCGATTTTATGCAAGTTAATTTCGAACTATCGCCATAATGTTTACTTATGCTGTTGATTATCGCTGAACATTTCCAGTGCAAACATAAAAAAACGCCCCGACTTTCGTCAGGGCGTTTTTATGAGATTTGGTTATCTTAGCAATTACATCGCTAGAGAGATAAACAGACCAGCAATTGTTGCAGACATTAGGTTCGATAACGTACCTGCTGCTACCGCCTTCATACCGAAGCGAGCGATTTCTGCACGGCGGCTTGGAGCAAGGCCACCTAGACCACCTAGTAGGATTGCAACCGATGAAAGGTTTGCGAAACCACATAGTGCGAATGAGATAATTGCTTTTGTCTTCTCAGACATTGCTGCGCCAGTTTGAGCTACAAGCATACCGCCATCTGCCACGTCTTTTAGGTACGGTGCAAAGTTTAGGTAAGCAACGAATTCGTTAACAACAATCTTCTGACCGATGAATGAACCAGCGATTTGTGCTTCACCCCATGGCACGCCGATTAGGTAAGCAAGTGGTGCGAAGATGTAACCTAGGATTAGTTCTAGTGTTAGCTCAGGCATACCGAACCAACCACCGATACCACCTAGCATACCGTTGATTAGGGCGATTAGACCGATGAATGCTAGTAGCATCGCACCTACGTTTAGCGCAAGTTGCATACCAGATGAAGCACCTGCTGCTGCTGCGTCGATAACGTTAGCTGGTTTTTCAACACTTTCATCTTCGTTACCAGCAAGCTGCTCAATAGGCTGCTCAGTTTCTGGCTTGATGATTTTAGCAAACAGTAGACCACCAGGTGCTGCCATGAATGATGCTGCAATTAGGTACTCTAGCGGTACACCCATTGATGCGTAACCTGCTAGTACACCACCAGCAACTGACGCCAAACCACCACACATTACTGCGAATAGCTCAGATTGCGTCATCTTAGGAATGAATGGACGAACAACTAATGGTGCTTCTGTTTGACCAACGAAAATGTTCGCTGTTGCTGACATAGATTCGGCGTGAGAAGTACCCAATACTTTGCGTAGACCGCCACCAAGAATGTTGATAACAATTTGCATCACACCCAAGTAGTAAAGAACACTAATCAACGCAGAGAAGAAGACAATAACAGGAAGAACGCGTAGGGCGAATACAAAGCCACCACCACCGAATACTTCAAACATTTTATCCGATGTTAGGCCACCAAATAGGAAGTTGATACCGTCATTACCGTAAGCGATAACGTTAGCAACAGCTTGAGACATGCCATACAGCACATCACGACCAACTGGCACATACAGTACGAATGCACCTAATAAGAATTGGATAGCAAATGCGCCACCAACAGTACGTAAGTTAATTGCTTTACGGTTATCAGAAAGTAGTACTGCGATTAATAGCAGAACAACCATCCCAACCAGGCTCATAAACATGCTCATGGTTTATGTATATCCTATTAAGTTAAATTTGGCGTCTCAACAATTCGGCTCTCTATAAGAGTCGTGCGCATTATACGCATGCAGCCCGTAACAAAGTAATGCCACCATCACAGTTTTAGAGCTGTAAACATGCAAGAGTTACCCACTCTGTGAACGCAATCACAAAAAATTATAACCAAAAAGCAAACGTTTTACGCAATCGTTTGTCTTTTGTACCAAGATCACGAGGGAATTTTAAATAGTTCATATGCAGTTAAGGTTGTAGCACCGATAACATCCGCTATTTCTATCCCTTTAAGCAGTGCAACTGACTGCGCAATATGGGTTAAACGTTCAGGACGATTTGGTTCTCCTTGAAAACCACAAACAGGCATATCAGGCGCATCGGTCTCTAACACGATCGCTGACAATGGCAATTTTCTAATGGTCTCTCGGGTCTTTTTCGCCCGTTCATACGTGATTGTGCCACCGACGCCAATTTTGATCCCCAAATCCAACAATTGAGATGCTTGCTGATAACTACCACTAAAACCATGATAAACCCCACCTTGAGAAGGCATATCCGTTTTAATGGCTCGCAATAATTCAGGAAAGGCTTTACGACAATGTAATATAACAGGAAGGTGGTAAGTATTAGCTAACTTTAATTGTTCAGTGAGCCACGATAATTGCTGCTGACGATCAAACTCTGCTATCGCAAAATCCAATCCGCACTCACCTACAGCAACACACTTTGTATTAGGCTGTTTTAACGCCGTTGCTAATGCATTGGCCAATTGAGTACATACATCATCAGTATGTTCGGTGCTAAAGAAAGGATGAATACCCAAACCGTAATAAAGCTCATGATGGTGTTGGCATAACTGCTCAATACTATGCCAATTAGATTGCCCAACAGAGGGAATGACTATTTGCTTAACTCCAGCCGCTTTTGCCAAGGTTAACGCACGCTCTGGATCATCACTAAATGGGGGATAATCAAAGTGGCAATGGGTATCTATCATCTATAATCCCTTTCATTACAAATCTCTTGTTATGAAGAGATACCTTATCGCTCTCTTCTATTTGGTTAAGAATACTTTATTTCACTATGCTCAATTAAGGATTCTTATACGCCTAGATTGAGTCTCACGCTAAAATCAGCGACAATAATAGACAACTTACCATTCATTTTGTTCTGTTGCTTTGCTTGATGTAATACAGCGGCAACGGAGTACTTTTATTTAAAAAGAACACGCTAATGTCGCAAACTCAGTTTCAGGGCGAAGTATCTAAACGTCGTACTTTCGCTATCATCTCTCACCCCGATGCGGGTAAAACAACCATTACCGAAAAAGTACTGTTATTCGGAAACGCTATCCAAAAAGCAGGTACGGTAAAAGGTCGTGGTTCTAACCAACACGCAAAATCAGACTGGATGGAGATGGAAAAAGAGCGTGGTATCTCTGTTACTACCTCTGTAATGCAATTTCCATACAACGAATGCCTGGTAAACCTACTAGATACTCCAGGACACGAAGATTTCTCGGAAGATACCTACCGTACTCTAACCGCTGTTGACTCATGTCTAATGGTTATCGATGCAGCAAAAGGTGTCGAAGATCGTACCCGTAAGCTAATGGAAGTAACGCGTCTGCGTGATACGCCTATCGTTACCTTCATGAACAAATTGGACCGTGATATCCGTGATCCAATGGAGCTACTAGACGAAGTTGAAAATGAACTAGGTATGGCATGTGCTCCTATTTCATGGCCGATCGGTTGTGGTAAAGAGTTCAAAGGTGTGTACCACATTCACCGTGACGAAACGATCCTATACAGCACAGGTCAAGGTCATACGATCCAAGAACAACGTATCGTTAAGGGCATTGATAACCCTGAGCTTGATGAAGCTGTAGGTAGCGATCTAGCTGAACAACTTCGTGAAGAGCTTGAGCTTGTACTGGGCGCTTCAAACGAGTTTGATGAAGAGCTATTTTTAGCTGGCGAACTAACACCAGTATTTTTTGGTACTGCACTAGGTAACTTTGGTGTTGACCACATGCTTGATGGCTTAACCGCATGGGCACCAGCGCCACTACCTCGCCAAGCCAACGAGCGTGAAGTAGTAGCAACGGAAGATAAGTTCTCTGGCTTCGTATTTAAGATCCAAGCCAACATGGATCCTAAGCACCGTGACCGTATCGCATTCATGCGTATTGTATCGGGTACTTACACTCAAGGTATGAAGATGAACCATGTTCGTACCGGTAAAAACGTTAGTATCTCTGATGCGGTAACGTTCATGGCGGGTGATCGTTCTCGTGCTGAAACCGCTTATGCTGGTGACATCATTGGTCTACACAACCACGGTACAATCCAAATCGGTGATACTTTCACTCAAGGTGAAAGCTTGAAGTTCTCTGGTATTCCAAACTTCGCACCAGAATTGTTCCGCCGTATTCGCCTAAAAGATCCACTAAAGCAAAAGCAGCTACTAAAAGGTCTGGTACAGCTTTCTGAAGAAGGTGCGGTACAGGTATTCCGTCCACTGCAAAACAACGATTTGATCGTAGGTGCGGTCGGTGTGCTTCAGTTTGATGTGGTTGTTGCACGTCTAAAAGCAGAGTACAACGTTGAAGCGATTTACGAAGGTGTTAACGTGGCAACTGCACGTTGGGTTGAGTGTGATGACGTGAAGAAACTCGAAGAGTTTAAGCGTAAGAACCAAGCAAACCTTGCACTTGATGGTGGCGATAACTTGTCTTACATCGCACCAACGATGGTTAACCTAAACCTTGCGAAAGAGCGTTTCCCTGAAGTTGATTTCCGTGCAACACGTGAACACTAATCAGCGCTATTAGATTTAACCAATAGATATAACAAAGCCGAGCATGATGCTCGGCTTTTTCATGTTTATCACTCATCAAATAACAACAGTAAATTAACCAAATGGCATGAACATGTACGCCATGATCAAGGCATCTTCACGACCTGTTGCTGTTGGGTAGTAATCCACACGACGGTTAGTTTCATTAAATCCTGTCGCTTCATAAAGCTTATAGGCACCAGTGTTACTTTCGCGCACTTCTAACCAAATTTCTTCTGCTTGTTTCGCTTCTAGCGCATCAATAAAACCATTTAATAAGATTTTACCGTAGCCCTTGCGTTGGTGTGCAGGATCAATGGCAATATTAAGTAACGTACCTTCACCTGCCACCAGCTGCCCATAACAGTAGCCAACAACTTGATCATCAGCGATTAAAACGTAGTTTGCCGCAATACGATTGGGCTCTTTACGGATCATTGATTCAGCCCAAGGAAAAGCATGAGCTGCTTGCTCAATGCGCCATACCTCATCACAATGCTGTGCTTCTAGGGGAATAATTTTATGCGTCATAACTACAGATCTGTTGCCATAATGTTTTCTTCGCAGAAGGATCATTATGCATTAACGGTAAAGATACGGAATTAAGTACCTGACATCCGGTTGGATGAGCGCCTTGGCAACCAGCAAACCAACACCACGTTAAATGGTGTTCACCCACTTGCTCTAAGGCTTCAAGCGGCAGAGATAACGCCTGTTCAGGTTGTAATTTCATACTACTGAGAATACGCCCAAACAACCATGCATCATGCTCATTGAGTTCATCATTGGTAACTAACAGTAGTTTGCAACTTTCAGGGAGATCAATCACGGGAATGACTTGATCAGGAAAGATTTCAGGCTTTCTCACCTGCCAATAGGTTAACCCCATTTCTTGGAGCACCTGAATATCACGCTGTTTCATTCCGTACCTGCTATCTAACTTCCACAACACTATTAGCTATGCTATGGCAATTCATGGCGCTGATCCTACCAAATTACGCTTCAATTGTACTTATAAACCCAATGAAATAATGGATAAAAAAATACCGACAATAACGTCGGCACTTTCCTTACATCAGCATTAAATTAATCGTGATAGCGCTGCGCCAGCTTATTTGCTTCAATGATCGCTTGGTACACCTGATTAGCACTGACTTTCACCAAGCATGTTGCCCATTGAGTTTGCTGGAGAGCAGGCTATATCAACCACTTCTCGCCAGTCAGATTCCACAAACTCATCAATACCGAAATCAGCTAATGTTAGTAGCAGCCCTGCTGTTTTGATCACGTAAATCACATTCTCAATTTCTTCAATATCGGCTTTCTCTAACACCAATTGTACTAGCAGACCAAATGCGACTTTCTCGCCGTGTTGAATGTGATTAAATTTCTCGAGCGATGACATACCATTACAGATAGCATGTGCACACGCGATACCGCCAGACTCAGCAGCGACACCACTTAAGTACACAATGGCTTCCACCATCTCTTCTAAAGCAGGAGTCACTTCCTGACGACGTACCGCTTCCATTGCCATTTCAACATTATCGACAATTAACTCGTAGCACATCAACGCCATACCAAGCCCAGTGCGTGACACACGGGTTTTCACCAAATTTAAACTGGCCGCATAACAACAAGCCCGAGTTTCAAAAAAGGTCGCTAACGCATCACCAATACCCGCAGCAAAATATTTTTCCGGCGCTTGAGCAATAAGGCGTGTATCTGCCAACACCACATCGGGGTTTTGTGGTAAAACTAGGTAACGATCGAATTCGCCATTCTCGTTATAAATAACAGAGACAGCAGTACAAGGTGCATCACTTGATGCAATGGTTGGGAAGATCACCACTGAAGCATGGCTATAATGAGCAACAGCTTTCGCTACATCTAAGGTTTTACCACCACCGATACCGACAACAATATTAGCACCTTGTGTTTCCACTACCAGACGTAAGCGCTCAATTTCATTGTCTGTACATTCACCCTGAAATTTTTCAGCACATGCTGTGATCCCTGCTTGCTCTAAACACGGCATCGCCTGTTGTTGAACACGTTCGAGAATGAACTCATCACAAATAAGCAATGCATTATTGCCAAAGTCTTTAATAAAGCTATCAAGTTGTGCCAATAAGTCTTGACCAATAATGAATTTTTTTGGAGATGTAATGCTACGCGGGATCATCGTCGATAGTCCTAATCATTATATTTATACGACAATTAAGTTAGCACGGCGAAGAAGCAAGACATAATAAGAAATTAGATATCTTACATCCCAATAGTAAAATGAATGAATAAATGAAAAATAAAAAAGCACAGCATTAACAGCTGTGCTTTTAAAAATAACGAATAACAACATCACTATATGTGATTAAAGCGCATCAAACTCTGGGCTGTACTTCACCATACCTTGGTGCTGAGCAACGGTACCTGAAAAAACATCACATACCATGAATGCTTCTTCCGTATTCGGCCATGGACAAGTCAATTGGTGATCCAATGCTTTTTCAAAGCCCGCTTTTGAGTAATAAGCAGGCTCACCTAATACTACGATCGCAGGGTAGCCAAAATCACCCAATACGCTTTTCGCTTCTTCAATCAGTGCAAGACCAATACCTTGACCTTGATAGTCTTCACGCACAGCTAAAGGCGCTAAGCCTTGCCAATTATGATCTTCACCATCAATGGTCACTGGGCTAAAAAAGGCATTACCTACCACTTCACCCTCGTCATTGCATGCCACCAGCGATAAGGTTCGACAACCATTTTCGCGTAATGTCATCACAAGGTTCGCTTCCGCTTCCGACGGAAAAACAGCTTTGAGTAGGGTATCTATTGGTAAGATATCAGCAGGAGCTTCAGATCTAATGAGCATTTAAGGCCTCTTGGGCAGCACTGCGCTCATGCATACCTTGATGAATGAACTCAGCTGATTGCTGCAATATAAACTTCACAGGAGCAGGTAGAGAATCAAGATCGATACTATCCATCAAGTTTTTCACTTCTAGACCTAACTCAGTATCCCCTTCGATACGAAGACGACGTTGGAAGAACAGTGTATCAGGATCTTCTTTACGTGCAGCAATAAGTACTAAATCATTACACTCACCGCTGAAACTGACATCTTCTTGTTCGCAGTGCTCTGCAACCACTAGCTTTTCATCTTCATAACTAATGAACCATTGCAGACCTAAATCACGTACTTCCACTTTTAGCCAACGATCTTCTAAGAACTCAAAATCGCCGTCCTCTAGCGCTTCTTTGAAAACCATAGCTAAGCCTTCTAACATCACTTTCTTTTGTACAGAGAAAGGCGTTAATTTCGCAGGTACGCGTAGTAATGAAGGAGCATGTTGAACTATTTGTTTTCGAAGTTGAGCAATCACTATGATTTATTCCTGTTTAAAATCGCACTTAGATCCCGATTGTATGGCAAGATAGCAGTTTCGTTTTATGCCTTGAGTCAAAAAAAACGCTTCTGTTTTGGCAAAGTTAATAATAATTTTCGCCACGAGCTGTATATTAAGACTAGAGTACATTCATAACATTTATATATACGCTACTTGGTACATACGTAGCGCATTAAATATAACACCGACATGGAGAATGGTGACTAAATGCCAACAGAGCAACTAGACTATTGGTTTCCTTTGCTGACTGATAATAGCCCCTTCTTTTTTGCCATCCTTGATCGCCAACATAACTATCACGCGGTAAATAATCGCTTTTGTGAAATCAGTGGGCTTGAACGTGAAGCGCTGCTCGGTAATAACGATACTAATGTATTAGGCGATCATTACTACCAATCTCTTAAACCCTATTACGAGCGAGCATTTCGTGGTGAAAGTGTTGAAGCAGAGGTCGTACTCAATGACAGTCGCCACGAATCAAGCTTGCACTTTAGCCTTGCCCCTCTTTGCGATCTTGAAGGCAATATTCAACATATTATTCTGCACTCAATTGATACCTCTGAGCGCCAAATTCTTATTCATTCGCTGGAAGAAACTGAGCATCAACTCAATCAGTTAAATAACCTGATCACTGAGGGGATCTGCTTAATTGAAAATAATGTGGTGATCAACGCCAATGATCAGGCAGCGATTCAACTTGGCTTTCCTACAAAAAAAGAATTACTAGGACGCTCACTGGATCAATTACTGCTAGATAGCAACAATCAACCTTGTACGGGTGAAAGACTAAAAAGTGACGACAGTAAGTCACCCGCTTGCTACACCCCAATTAATAAAAATGAACAAACAAAACCAGTAAAGCTCAGCATATCCCCAGTGAAACAAATGGGCTCTGAAGCGCTATTGGTAAAAATTGAAACCACGCAAGAGGTCAAACGCCAGCAAGGGCACATTGAACAACTGGTACAAATGGACCCACTTACAGGCTTGCTCAATCGCCATGGTTTTACGCGCCAACTTGAGCAGTTAATGAAAGCTGAAGTGCCGGTGGTGATGTTGTATATCGACATTGATAATTTCAAGAATATCAATGATTCGTTAGGTCATCATATTGGCGATAAAGTACTGCAAGAAATCGCCCAACGTCTGCGTCGTTTATTACCCGAAACCGCGATCATCGGTTATTTAAGCGGTGATGAATTTGCCATATTACTGCCAAACCCAGAGCATGAACGTACAGGCGAAATTATCTCAGAGCAAATCATTGCACTAGTTAATCAACCATTTGAACTACGTCATTTTAGAAAACACTTAGCTTGTTCAATTGGTATGGTGACATCACCGGGACACGGTAGCGATGCCCGAATGATGCTACAAAATGCCGATACTGCCATGTATGAAGCCAAGCACCGTGGTCGTAACCTGTTAGTTGAATTTAATGATTCTATGAGTAAAGAAGCTCGTATGCGCTTGTGGCTTGAAATTGAGCTGCAAAAAGCGCTGCAAAATAACGGCTTAGAAGTATGGTATCAACCCAAAGTGAATGCCCGTGATTTTGCCATTGATGGCGCAGAAGCACTCGTGCGTTGGAAACACCCTGTTGAAGGCTATATTAGCCCAGCTCAGTTTATTCCAGTCGCGGAAAGCTCTGGCTTAATTGAACAGCTCGGTTGCGTTGTGATGCGTGAAGTCTTTACTACCGTTAGCCAATGGAAAAAACGTAAACTGCTGACAGGACGTGTTGCGATTAACTTATCACCACAGCAATTTGGTAATTCGGGCTTAATTAGTTTTGTTGATAAGCTACGTCTATCCACCGATATTAACCCTGCTGACATTACGTTTGAGCTAACCGAGAGTGCAGTAATGAGTGACGGCGAGCATACCGTTCAGATGCTAAATTCGATCAAGCAACTGGGCTTTGCCCTTTCTATTGATGATTTTGGTACTGGTTATTCATCGCTATCGTATCTCGCTCGTTTCCCGCTTGATGAACTAAAAGTGGATCGTGCATTTATTCAAGATATCGACACTATTCCCAAGCAGGTCACCTTGATTGAAAACATTATCAATTTAGGAAAATCACTCAAAATGAGTGTGGTGGCAGAAGGAATTGAAACCCGCCAACAAGCGACACTACTATCGAATTTGAACTGTGACTATATCCAAGGTTTCCACTTTTATCGCCCAATGCCAAAACACGAATTAGAAGCGATTTTATTGCAGAATAAATGAGTCAAATTCATCTCAAAAAAGGAGCTTAACGGCTCCTTTTTTCTTAATAAAAACAACGAAAACCTGCCTAAAATCAAAGCACCATTCATTAAACACTTTTAGGATCATCGGTCATCATTTTATTCAAAGACTGGATGATAAAAAATAATGGAGCTTCTCTGCCCCGCTGGTAACCTTCCAGCCTTAAAAACCGCAATTGATAATGGTGCTGATGCCGTTTATATCGGTTTCAAGGACGATACCAATGCCCGCCATTTTGCTGGTTTAAACTTCACTGGCCGCAAGCTAGAAAAAGCGGTTGAGTACGTTAAAGATCATAACCGTAAACTTCACGTCGCACTTAACACCTTTGCCCATCCAGATGGTTTTAACCGTTGGACAAAAGCGGTTGATAACGCTGCCGCTATGGGTGTAGATGCGTTGATCGTGGCAGATATTGCTGTATTAGAATACGCAGCAACCCATTACCCAGATTTAGAGCTGCACCTGTCTGTGCAAGCCTCTGCTACCAATACGGCCGCGATTGATTTCTACAAACAGAACTTTAATGTAAAGCGTGTTGTACTACCTCGCGTATTGTCGATCCACCAAGTAAAACAACTTGCCCGTAATACTGATATGGAGCTTGAAGTATTTGCTTTCGGCAGCCTATGTATTATGTCTGAAGGTCGTTGTTACCTATCGTCTTACATGACCGGCGAATCACCAAACACAGTGGGTGCTTGCTCACCAGCTAAATTTGTTCGTTGGCAAGAAACCCCGCAAGGGCTTGAATCTCGCTTAAATGAAGTGCTGATCGACCGTTACGGTCACGGTGAAAACGCAGGCTACCCGACGTTGTGTAAGGGTCGTTTTGATATCAACATTGATGGCGAAAACAAACGCTACCATGCCCTTGAAGAGCCAACGAGTTTAAACACGCTTGAGATCTTACCCGAGCTATTTAAAGCCAACATTGCTTCAGTGAAAATTGAAGGTCGTCAACGTAGCCCTGCTTATGTTGAGCAAGTGACTCGTACTTGGCGCGCAGCTATTGATCACTACCTTGCCAACCCTGAAGGCTACCAAGTTAATCCTGCTTGGAATGCTTGTTTAGGTAACGTTTCAGAAGGTAAACAAACCACACTCGGTGCTTATCACCGTAAATGGCAATAAGGAGCCAAACAATGAAATACTCTCTTGGCCCATTGCTTTACTTCTGGCCGAAAAATGATGTTGAAGCGTTTTACCAACAAGCGAAAAACAGCAATGTTGATATCATTTACTTAGGCGAAAGCGTGTGTTCAAAGCGTCGTGAGCTAAAGCCTGCACAATGGTTAGAGATCGCAAAAGATATCGCGACGAGCGGCAAACAAGTAGTACTATCGACCATGGCATTACTTGAAGCGCCGAGCGAAGTGAACATCATGAAGAAGTATGTCGATAATGGCGACTTCATCATTGAAGCGAACGATGTATCTGCAATTCAATTGGCTTCCCAAGCGAAGATCCCATTTGTCGTTGGCCCTGCTGTGAACTGCTACAACGCCCAAACGTTAAACCTGTTTTTAAAACAAGGTATGACCCGTTGGTGTATGCCCGTTGAGCTTTCTCGTGAATGGCTTAGCAACACACTAACAGAATGTGAAAAACTGGGTATTCGCAGTAAGTTTGAAACAGAAGTGTTCAGCTACGGCTACCTACCGTTAGCGTACTCTGCGCGTTGTTTTACTGCTCGTGCTGAGAACCGTGCTAAAGATGATTGTGAAACCTGCTGTATTAAATACCCACAAGGGATCACCGTCAACAGCCAAGAAAATCAAAAGGTCTTTACACTAAATGGTATTCAAACCCAATCTGGTTACTGCTACAACTTGATCAACGATCTAAAAGGCATGGCTGATTTAGTTGATGTGGTTCGTTTAAGTCCACTGGGCCTTGATACGCTAAGTTTAGTCGATGATTTTCGCTCAAATGAGCAAAGTGAAGTTCGCCATCAGTTAGAAGACAGCCACCAATGTAATGGTTACTGGCACAGCCTTGCTGGACTTAACATTAGCGAATAAGCAACGCAAACACTCGCTCAAAAGAGCAAATAAAAAAGCCGCATTCATCTGCGGCTTTCTTTTTTATCCCCCGGTACGACCGGAACGGTTTCGCTATTCGGAGCATCTTGCTCTTGGTAAGCTGAATAGAGTCGACTCAATTCAAGTAACGATAAGCGATGTTCAATAAACTCATACACATTCCCCGCTAACGCCAATTTATAGAGCATCACTGCGGTAGAGTAATCTTGCTTATTCTGGTGCAGCTTGCCTAAATAGAAATACGCTTCTGTTAAGTGCTCAGCTAGCACATCATTATTTTCACTTTGCTCTGCAATATCACTCAACAATTGACGTTCAGTCATTTGCCCTAAGAACAAACGAACTAACTGCCAGCCCCACGCTTTTTTATCACTGGCATCATAACGCTGCATCAATAATACTAAGGCTTGTTCTGGCTGTAATTCCACGTCATTGAGGTATAACCAAATCACACGATAAGGATCATTCAGATCTTGTTTATAGTGTGGCAATAAATCCTTGTTAGCTAACTCATAACGTTCACCATAATACAGTGCAATACCACGATTACGCTCTGCGTACATATGGTTAGGAGCAAGCTCTAAGGTGGAATCAAACGCTTCATAAGCAGCATCAAAATGTGCCATCTGGGTAAAGTACACACCTAGCACATTATATAAATCCGGTTGGTTTGGCTCTAACGTCAATGATTTATTAAAATCTAAGCGTGCCAAATCACGTAAGCCTAAACTGTCATAAACTAAGCCACGCTCATAGAACACTTGCGCTAATGTTGCTTGGGAAAGATCATCACGCTGCAAAATTTGCTCAATACGCGCTAATTGGATCTGCTGCTGCAGTGTCGGCTGAAATGGGATCGCCATCGGAGGATGGGTCCACTTAGTCGGTGCCGTCGCACAACCTGATAGCAACATGACTACAGTGATAACGGCAAATTTTAAGCGAGTTGCTATCAAGGCACTTCTCCCTAAGGCTTATAAAATGACTCAGTCCTATTTTCGTCATTCAACTTCATAGAACCCACACATGATATCTTACAGATAACAAAAAAGGGGCTAAGAAGCCCCTTTATATCATGCTTTTAGCAAAAAACTTAACCTTGAGGTTGTTCGTTTTGTGCTGGCGCTTCCGCTGCAGGAGTTTCTACAGCTTCTTTCATGCTTAGACGGATACGGCCTTGACGGTCGATTTCTAGCACTTTAACTTTAACTTCTTGACCCATTTGTAGGTAATCAGACACTTTCTCTACACGATCTTGTGAGATTTGAGAAATGTGTACTAGACCTTCTTTCGTGCCAATTACTGATACGAATGCACCGAAATCTACGATACGCATTACTTTACCAGTGTAGATACGGCCTACTTCAACGTCAGCAGTGATTTCTTCGATACGACGGATAGCTTCTTTCGCAGCAGTACCTTCAGTCGCAGCGATCTTCACTGTACCATCATCTTCGATCTCAATTGTAGTACCAGTTTCTTCAGTAAGTGCACGGATCACAGCACCACCTTTACCGATTACATCTTTGATCTTCTCTGGGTTGATCTTCATAGTATGAATACGAGGAGCAAACTCAGAAATATCTTCACGAGGAGTGTTGATTGCGTTATCCATTACGCTAAGGATGTGCTTACGCGCACCTTTTGCTTGGTTAAGTGCAATCTGCATGATTTCTTTAGTGATACCTTCGATCTTGATGTCCATTTGAAGTGCTGTGATACCGTCTTCAGTACCCGCAACTTTAAAGTCCATATCACCTAGGTGGTCTTCGTCACCAAGGATGTCAGAAAGAACAACGAAATCATCGCCTTCTTTAACAAGACCCATTGCGATACCCGCAACAGATGCTTTGATTGGCACACCAGCGTCCATAAGCGCTAGAGATGTACCACATACAGAAGCCATTGAAGATGAACCGTTAGATTCAGTGATTTCTGATACTACACGTACTGTGTATGGGAATTCATCAATTGATGGCATTACCGCAGCAATACCACGCTTAGCAAGCTTACCGTGACCAATTTCACGACGCTTAGGTGAACCTACAAAACCAGTCTCACCTACACAGTATGGAGGGAAGTTGTAGTGTAGTAGGAAGTAATCTTTCTTCTCACCCGTTAGCTCATCAATGATTTGCGCGTCACGTTGAGTACCAAGCGTTGCAGTAACAAGAGCCTGAGTCTCACCACGAGTAAATAGAGATGAACCGTGAGTACGTGGAAGTACACCAGTACGTACGTCTAGCGCACGAACCATGTCTTTTTCACGACCATCGATACGTGGGTTACCAGCGATGATGCTGCGACGTACTACTGTCTTCTCTAGATCGTGGAAGATAGTGTGAATTTCTTTCGTGTTTGCTTCAACATCTTCAGCAAGTAGCACTTCGTTAACTTCATCAGCGATCTCGTGGATGCGATCGTAACGCGCCATCTTTTCTGTGATTTGGTAAGCTTCTACAAGCTTAGCTTCAGCAAGTTCTGCGATCTTATTCTTAAGTGCAGTGTTCTCAGCTGGTGCAACCCAATCCCAAGCAGGAGTAGCAACTTCAGCTGCAAACTCGTTGATTGCTTTGATCACAGTTTGTTGTTGGTCGTGACCAAATACAACAGCTTGTAGCATTTGCTCTTCTGTTAGACGGTCAGCTTCTGACTCAACCATAAGAACAGCAGCTTCAGTACCAGCAACAACAAGGTCTAGACGGCTTTCTTCTAGCTCAACGTTGCTTGGGTTTAGTACGAATTGATCGTTGATGTAACCAACACGTGCAGCACCGATAGGACCATTGAATGGGATACCAGAAATTGCAAGCGCTGCAGACGTACCGATCATAGTTACGATGTCAGGGCTTACTGCTGGGTTTACAGAAACAACAGTTGCAATAACTTGAACTTCGTTTTTGAAATCGTCAGGGAATAGCGGACGGATTGGACGGTCAATTAGACGTGCAGTCAGTGTCTCACCTTCAGAAGGACGACCTTCACGCTTGAAGAAACCACCAGGGATTTTACCAGCAGCGTAAGTACGCTCTTGGTAGTTTACTGTTAGTGGGAAGAAGTCTTGACCTTCTACTGCTGTTTTTTTACCAACAACAGAAACGAACACAGATGTGTCGTCCATGCTAACCATAACTGCAGCCGTCGCTTGACGTGCCATAACACCAGTCTCAAGAGTAACCGTGTGGTTACCGTACTGGAAAGTCTTTACGATAGGATTCACGTGAATTTCCTTAATTTATTCCGCTTTCTATTTGCTCGCTAATTATAACGGAGACAAACAACAGCGTCATGTGATGATACCCACTTTCATGACATTTCACGTATCGCGACTAAGGAAATAATTCATAACGATGAAGCATTTCATTAGCCGCGACCTAAAGGTCGACGAAAACGACTCGTGATGTACAAAAATGAGATAACTAACAAACAGTTTGTATCTTTATCTATTATATTCCAGCTTTAGCCTGCATATAACAAACATCAGATTAATTTCGGTACAGATAGTAGCCGAAATTGAGGAAAAGAACAGGGGAAAAAATATAAACTGCGGGGCGTCTTATCTTTTTAAAACAAAAAGAAAGGAGCCATAAGGCTCCTTTCTAAAAAGCAATCTTAGCGACGTAGGCCTAGACGCTTGATTAGGTCTTGGTAACGATCTAGGTTCTTACCTTTTAGGTAATCTAGAAGCTTACGACGACGAGAAACCATACGTAGAAGACCGCGACGGCTGTGGTGGTCGTGCTTGTGGTTAGCAAAGTGACCTTGAAGGTGGTTGATTTGTGCTGTTAGTAGCGCAACCTGAACTTCAGGAGAACCAGTGTCGTTTTGACCTTGTGCGTATTCTGCAACGATTGCTGCTTTAGTTTCTGCATTCAGAGACATAACTCATTCCTAATACAAAGATGTTTTAATTTGTGTCAGCCAATCTCTGATTCAGCCGACACCCGAGCCGCGGATTATACTGGTCGATATAGATAACTACAAGCGAATAATTAGTAACCACGGCGATAATTAAGCGATTAACCGAGCGATAAATCATATTGATGTCACCATCGATGATTTATCGCTTCAAATTGCGCTTAATCTTGTTGATGCTCGTTCGCCATCACACGTTTTGGTGCCAACATGCCTTTTGCATCAATCACACCAACGCCGATGAACTCACGCTCTTGACCCACAGTAATACGCACTAGCATACCTTCGGCAGGCACTCGACCCGCTTGAACAGGATTACCATTAAGCACATGTACAGCAATAGCTGGCAAGATATTTACTTCAGGTAAGTCTTGTACCGCAGTATCTGTTGGTAGCAATAATGGATCTAATACCGTTCCCGGCTCAACATCATTGGCTTTAGCGTCATCAAGCATTGCTTGAAGTTGCTCAATTGTCACCATGCGTTCGTAAGGGAAATTCGATACTCCAGTACGACGTAGCATGATCACGTGAGCACCACAGCCCAGCATTTCACCAAGATCATCAACGATAGTGCGAATGTAAGTACCTTTTGAAACATGAAGCTCCATTTCCACTTCATTGTTTTCAAAACGCAGTAAATCAACAGAGTAAACGGTGATTTTGCGAGACTCACGAGGAACTTCAACACCTTCACGAGCATATTCGTAAAGCTTACGACCTTTGTACTTCAGTGCTGAGTACATCGATGGAATTTGATCTGTTGTACCACGGAATTTCGCAATACAACGCTCAAGTTGACCTCGATCCACTTTCACTTCGCGTGTTTCAACCACTTCACCATCAGAGTCAGAGGTATCTGTACGCTCACCGAGTTTTGCAATCACACGGTAGCGTTTATCTGAATCCAATAAGAACTGTGAGAACTTAGTCGCTTCACCAAAACAAATCGGCAGCATACCCGTCGCCAAAGGATCGAGCGCACAGGTATGGCCCGCCTTTTGAGCAAAGAAGATACGCTTTACTTTTTGCAGCGTATCGTTTGAGCTAATGCCTGTCGGTTTATCGACTAAAATCACACCGTTGATCGGACGACCTTTACGACGACGTGCCATGCTTATTCCTCGTCTTTCGCTTCGTCTTCGTCACCACGACGCTCTTCGTCAAAACGTACTGCATTGGTCACAAGATTTGAAATACGCATACCTTCAGTTAGAGACTGATCGAAAATAAAGTTCAGCTCTGGTGTTACACGTAGACGAATTTGCTTACCTAATAGTGAGCGAATGTATGGTGCTTTTTCACGAAGAATAGCTAGGCTTTCTTCTTCCGTTTGATCACCAATCGTTAGGAACGTGATATATACCTTTGCGTAACCCATATCACGAGATACGTCTACGCTAGAGATAGTCGTCATTGCTAGACGAGGCTCTTTTAATTCGCGTTGTAGGATCAACGCTAATTCTTTTTGTAGCTGCTGAGCTACACGCTGTGTACGGCTAAATTCTTTTGCCATTTTTTTGCTCTCTCTAAGAATTAGGCTCTTGAAAGAATGGGGAGCCGAAGCTCCCCATAATCATTTTGCTTAATAGTTAGCGACTTTGATGATTAATCAAGAGTACGCTTAACTTCAACAATTTCGTAAACTTCGATTTGGTCACCAACGCGAACATCGTTGTAGTTCTTAACGCCGATACCACATTCGTAGCCGTTCTTCACTTCGTTTACGTCATCTTTAAAGCGACGCAGTGACTCAAGCTCACCTTCGTAGATTACTACGTTATCACGTAGTACACGGATTGGGTTACTACGCTTGATAGTACCTTCAGTTACTAGACAGCCTGCGATTGCACCAAGTTTAGGTGACTTAAACACGTCACGAACTTCAGCAAGACCAATGATCTCTTGCTTGAATTCAGGAGCAAGCATACCGCCCATCGCTGCTTTAACTTCATCGATTAGCTGGTAGATGATTGAGTAGTAACGAAGATCTAGGTTTTCAGTTTCGATTGTCTTACGTGCAGATGCATCAGCACGTACGTTGAAACCAAGAACGATAGCGTTAGACGCTGCTGCAAGTACTGCATCAGTTTCAGTAATACCACCAACACCAGAACCTACGATGTTCACTTTAACTTCATCAGTTGAAAGCTTACGTAGAGAATCTGCAATCGCTTCTACAGAACCTTGAACGTCAGCCTTAAGCACAACGTTTAGCTCTGCAACTTCACCTGCAGTCATGTTAGAGAACATGTTCTCAAGTTTCGCTTTCTGCTGGCGAGCAAGTTTAACATCACGGAACTTACCTTGACGGTAAAGTGCAACTTCACGTGCTTTACGCTCATCACGTACAACAGTCGCTTCGTCACCAGATGCTGGAACGCCAGATAGACCTAAGATCTCTACAGGAATAGATGGACCTGCTTCCTCGATTTCTTGACCGATTTCGTTACGCATCGCACGAACACGACCGTACTCTAGACCACAAAGAACGATATCGCCCTTACGTAGCGTACCCTCTTGAACTAGTACAGTTGCAACTGGACCACGACCTTTATCAAGACGTGATTCAACAACCACACCTTTCGCCATGCCTTCTGCAGCAGCAGTTAGCTCAAGTACTTCTGATTGAAGTAGGATTGCTTCTAGAAGACCATCGATGTTTGTACCCTGTTTTGCAGAGATGTGAACGAACATGTTCTCACCGCCCCACTCTTCAGGGATTACGTCGTATTGAGCTAGCTCATTCTTAACGTTGTCTGGGTTTGCGTCTTCTTTATCGATCTTATTCACAGCAACAATCAGAGGAACACCTGCCGCTTTCGCGTGCTGGATCGCTTCGATTGTTTGAGGCATTACGCCATCGTCTGCAGCAACAACAAGAACAACGATATCTGTCGCTTGAGCACCACGAGCACGCATTGCAGTGAACGCTGCGTGTCCAGGAGTATCAAGGAAAGTGATCATGCCGTTTTCAGTTTCAACGTGGTATGCGCCAATGTGCTGTGTAATACCACCCGCTTCACCTGAAGCAACGTGCGCTTTACGGATGTAGTCAAGTGTTGACGTTTTACCGTGGTCAACGTGACCCATGATTGTTACAACTGGAGCACGAGAAACTTTAGCTAGGTCATCGGAATTACGATCAGAAAGTACTGCTTCTTCAAGCTCGTTTTCTTTACGTAGGATAACTTTGTGACCCATTTCTTCAGCAACAAGTGCTGCAGTTTCTTGGTCGATAACTTGGTTGATAGTCGCCATTGCGCCCATCTTCATCATCACCTTGATAACTTCAACGCCTTTTACAGACATCTTGTTAGCAAGTTCAGAAACAACAATTGTTTCACCGATAACAACGTCTTGCTTAGCAACTTGCGCTGTTTTATCGAAACCATGCTGCATTGAGCTTGGTTTGTTTACTTGTTGCTTACCGCGACCACGTTGGTTACGACCACCGCGACCACCGCGTTCATCTTGCTTCGCAGCAGGCTTTTTCTTCTTACGACGACGAGAAGATTCTTCTTTACGGTCTTGTTCATCTTCCGCAGCACGTGCGTAAGTTGATGTCGTAGTATGGTAATCAGATTTTTCCATACTTTGATCAGGGCTAATCCCTTGATTTTGGTTCTTTTCTGCCATCTTGCGAGCCTCTTCTAGCTGACGCTGACTTTCTTCTTCGGCTTTTCGCTTGGCTTCCTCTTCCAGACGACGCTGTAGTGCCTCAGCATCTAGTTTAGCCTGTTTGTCAGCGACGGCGCGCAAAGCTTTCTCTTCAGCCTTACGCTTATCCTGTTCGATACGCTTCGCTTTTTCCTCAGCGTCACGCTTTGCTTTTTCTTCCGCTTCTCGTTTTGCAGTTTCAGCTGCTTTACTTTGCTCTTCTGCGGCACGCTTAGCTGCTTCTTCAGCTTCACGTTTAGCGGCTTCTTCAGCCGCTTTTTGGGCAATTGCATCTGCTTCGCGTTTCGCTGCTTCTTCCGCTTCACGCTTCACAGCTTCTTCTGCTGCGCGTTGTTCTTCTTCTAAAGCTGAACGCTTAACGTAAGTGCGCTTTTTACGCACTTCAACTTGAACATTTTTGTTCTTGCCACCGCTACCAGACACGCTAAGCGTACTGCGTGTCTTGCGTTGCAGAGTAAGACGAGTTGGAGCTCCGTCAGTATTGCTGCTACCTCCATGCTCCTTTTGGAGATGGTTAAGTAACGCCTGCTTTTCGGTTTGGCTTACATTTTCATCAGCTTTCTTCGCAATACCTGCTTCAGAAAATTGCTGAAGTAAACGGTCAATTGGCGTACCAATTTCTTCCGCCAATGTTTTAACGGTAACCTCTGACATAATGCTCCTCCCTTGCTTTATATTGATTACGCTTCGTCGCTGAACCAGCAAATATTACGTGCAGCCATAATTAGCTCGCCCGCTTTTGCGTCGTCTACACCTTCGATATCGGTCAAGTCATCAGTTCCCTGATCAGCAAGATCCTCAAGCGTACAAATACCTTTTGCTGCTAGTTTAAATGCTAACTCGCGCTCAAGGCCTTCAAGACCTAATAGGTCTTCAGCTGGCTCAGCACCGTCAAGCGATTCTTCTTTAGCAAGCGCAAGTGTCGTTAATGCAGCTTTTGCACGACTACGTAATTGTTCAATTAGGTCTTCATCAAGACCTTCAACTTCCATTAGCTCACTTACTGGAACGTAAGCAATTTCTTCTAATGTAGTGAAACCTTCTTCAACCAATACCGTTGCGAACTCTTCATCAATATCAAGGTGCTTAGTAAACACTTCAATTGATTCTTTCGCTTCTTCTTGGTGTTTCTTCTGAAGATCTTCAACAGTCATTACATTTAGTTCCCAACCAGTAAGTTGAGATGCTAGACGTACGTTTTGACCGCTACGACCGATTGCTTGTGCAAGGTTATCTTTTTGCACAGCGATATCCATCGTGTGGTTATCTTCATCAACGATGATTGAATCAACTTCTGCTGGTGCCATCGCATTGATAACGTATTGCGCAGGGTTCTCATCCCAAAGCACGATATCAATACGCTCGCCACCAAGCTCACCAGAAACAGCTTGAACACGTGCGCCACGCATACCAACACACGCACCCACTGGGTCAATACGCTTATCGTTAGTTTTTACTGCGATTTTTGCACGAGAACCAGGATCGCGTGCTGCGCCCATTAGCTCAATTAGCTCTTCGCCCATTTCTGGTACTTCAATACGGAATAGCTCAGAAAGCATTTCTGGCTTAGAACGTGTCATGAATAACTGGAAGCCACGCGCTTCTGGCGCAACTTTGTATAGTAGACCACGTACACGGTCACCCGGACGGAAGTTTTCACGTGGTAACTGGTCATCACGTTGGATAACAGCTTCTGCATTGTTACCAAGATCGATAATCACAGCATCACGGTTTACTTTCTTAACGATACCAGTGATCAGCTCACCTTCGTTATCGATAAATTGCTCAACGATTTGTGCACGTTCAGCTTCACGTACTTTTTGTACGATCACTTGCTTCGCTGTTTGCGTAGTGATGCGGTCGAATGTTACTGATTCGATTTCATCTTCTACGTAATCACCTTCAACAAGCTCAGGGTTTTCAAACTGCGCAGCTTCTAGCGTGATTTCTAGCGTAGGTTGAGTCACTTCTTCTACAGCTTTCCAGCGGCGGAAAGTTTCGAACTCACCTGTTTTACGATCGATCGTAACACGTACATCGATTTCAGCTTCATGCTTTTTCTTAGTCGCTGTTGCAAGTGCAATTTCTAATGCTTCAAAAATACGCTCACGAGGAACAGCTTTTTCGTTGGATACCGCTTCTACGACAGCCAAAATTTCTTTGTTCATTTCTAATGCCCCAATTTAGCGGTTAGAATTTTGGAACCAGGTTGGCCTTGGAGATATTGCTCAGTGCAAAGGACTCTTCATTGCCATCTACGTTAAGAGTGATCAATTCGCCGTCTACAGCGACAATGTCACCTTTCCACTTACGACGGTTACCCATCGCCATTTTTAGCACTATGCTAGCTTCATGGACAACAAACTGCTCATAATGTGCTGCTTTGAATAGTGGTCTTTCCAATCCAGGGGAAGATACTTCCAAGTTATAAGCAACAGTAATTGGATCTTCAACGTCCATTACTGCACTAATTTGGCGACTAACTTCAGCGCAATCATCTACGTTGATGCCATTTTCATGGTCAATAAATACGCGAAGTGTGGAGTGCTCACCAGCACGAATGAACTCTAAACCTACGAGTTCATAGCCTAAAGCAAGAACCGATGGCTCTAGCATTTCGGTTAATTGTGTCTCTAAAGCTGTCAAAACAACCCCCCTGGAAACAAAAAAAGGGCATTAAAGCCCAGTAGATACCTGAATGGTCATGTTTCAGATAATAAAAAACCCCGAATTACGGGGTTTTTTATTACTGGACCCTGATTACTGTGACGCATAAGTTGCTGTCTCAGTAAGAAAACAGACATTCGCATTTAAGAGTAGTCTATTTTCGGGAAAGTGGTTGCGGGGGCCGGATTTGAACCAACGACCTTCGGGTTATGAGCCCGACGAGCTACCAAGCTGCTCCACCCCGCGTCCGAATTCAAACGAATTATATCGTTAGGGCGTTACTATTTCAAGTAACCAGTATAATGGTGCCGAGAAGGGGACTTGAACCCCTACACCTTGCGGCACTAGCACCTCATGCTAGCGTGTCTACCAATTTCACCATCTCGGCTAAATCTTTAATTACTGAGGTATCTCATCGTGTGATGGTGCTTTCTCAGTATTTGTTTTTTCAACAACTGGCTGTGTTGTTGCAGGTGCTGTTAGGTTTTCCCAACCACTGCCCTCTGTTGCTTGCTTAGCACTCATGTTGCCAAGAACAAGACTGATCACAAAGAAAATTGCAGCCAAAAGTGTTGTCATACGGGTTAAAAAGTTTCCAGAGCCGCTAGAGCCAAACAATGTGCCTGATGCTCCAGCCCCGAAAGAGGCTCCCATATCTGCGCCTTTACCTTGCTGTACCAAAACTAGGCCAATTACACCAAGCGCGGCGACAAGATAAATCACAAGTAGAATTTCGTACATGGCTTCCACCTATGGTTAAATTGCTATGCCAGCTTTGCTCTAGGCAGGGCCAGCGCACTCCACATTCCAAGGAGCGAATGCATACTAGCGAAACCCTATCGTAGTGACAAGCAATATTTAATGAAAAAGGCTTTCACCAGCATCACTTGCACAACATTTAGCCAAAACAAACTGAACACAAAAATATAGGCAGAGTATCGTACTACTCTGCCTTCTACATGAAGCGATAAATATATTTCAAAAACAGACAAATATATATTTATCGCATTTTGCAAATTAACAGTTTTCTTTTACTGCTTTTGCAATATCAAGCGCATACTGCTGAACAGCAGCCGCATCTTGACCTTCAACCATAACACGAATGAGTGGCTCGGTGCCTGATTTACGCAATAATACGCGACCATTATCACCTAATTTTTCTTCAACTAATTTCGTTGCACGAATCACTGCTTCAGATTGAAGTGGATCAGACTCACCTTTAAAGCGTACATTCTCCAGTACCTGTGGGAACATCGTCATGCCATCACACAGCTCTTTTAGGCTCATCTTGCTCGCTACAATTGATGCCATTACTTGAAGACCAGCAACAATACCGTCACCTGTTGTTACCTTATCTAGCAAAATAACGTGACCTGAGTTTTCTGCACCAATTAACCAATCGTGCTTTTGAAGCTCTTCCATTACGTAGCGATCGCCAACTTTAGCGCGCACAAATGGAATACCTAAGTTTTTCAGTGCAACTTCCATACCCATATTTGTCATTAGGGTACCGAC
The DNA here is from genome assembly GCF_030685535.1 of Photobacterium leiognathi. Lineage (NCBI taxonomy): Bacteria > Pseudomonadati > Pseudomonadota > Gammaproteobacteria > Vibrionales > Vibrionaceae > Photobacterium > Photobacterium leiognathi. The sequence goes on from NZ_CP131601.1 coordinate 2,682,068, forward strand.
TACACCGCCTTTCAATTCACCACGACGTAGAGCATCACGAGCAATGATGTAAGCAATTTGGTCACCATCAACTTTGTTTCCTTGCTCATCAACCATGATCACACGGTCGCCGTCACCGTCTAGTGCAATACCAAAGTCAGCTTTCTCTTCTAGTACTTTAGCTTGAAGAGCTGCAACGTCTGTCGCGCCTACTTTATCATTGATATTTACACCATTCGGCTCACAACCAATGGCAATCACTTCAGCGCCAAGCTCTGCAAATACTTTAGGTGCAATGTGGTAAGTTGCGCCGTGAGCACAGTCAACAACAATTTTAAAACCTTCTAGGCTTAAGTGTGTTGGGAATGTTCCTTTACAGAACTCAATGTAACGGCCAGCGGCATCATCAATACGGTAAGCTTTACCTAATAATGCTGATTCTACACACGTTAACGGCTTTTCCATTTCCGCTTCAATCGCAAGCTCAATATCATCCGGTAATTTAGTACCTTGAGCTGAGAAGAATTTAATACCATTGTCGTAATAAGGGTTATGAGAAGCAGAAATAACAATACCAGCCTCAGCTCGGAAAGTACGAGTAAGGTAAGCAACGGCTGGTGTTGGCATTGGCCCCGTAAATGCAGCTTTTAAACCTGCTGCAGCTAAACCTGCTTCAAGCGCAGATTCCAACATATAACCTGAAATGCGTGTATCTTTGCCGATAAGTACTTTTTTTGTACCCGCTTGTGATAACACTCGACCAGCAGCCCAACCTAACTTCATTACAAAGTCCGGTGTAATTGGTGATTCACCGACTAAACCACGGATACCATCAGTACCAAAGAACTTACGTTCAGTCATATCTTGCTCCTAGCAATTTTGAATACTACTGCGACTTTTTCGTTAATTAATAGCCACAATTCTTTTTACTTTGATTGTTGCAACACCATATTACAGACTTTCATCACTTCGACTGTTTCTTTAACGTCATGAACTCTAATAATTTGTGCGCCTTTCATAGCGGCAATAGTAGCACAAGCTAAACTACCCGCGAGACACTCTGAAGGTTGCTTACCTAACAGATTAAATATCATTGATTTGCGAGACATACCAGCGAGAACTGGTAAGCCCAACTGATGAAAATGCTCAAGATGGGCAAGCATTTCATAGTTATGCTCTAAGGTTTTACCAAAGCCAAAACCAGGGTCGAGAATTAGCTGTTGACGCTCAATACCAACCTCTTCACATGCCTTAATACGCTCATCAAGAAAAACAGAAACATCTTCAAGCAGATTTTTGTAATTAGGTTTATGCTGCATTGTACGCGGTTGCCCCTGCATATGCATCAAGCAGACAGGCACATTAGCATTCGCGGCAACTATTAATGCATTAGGCTCTTGTAATGCGCGAACATCATTAATTAAATCCGCACCAGCATTAACGGCTTCATACATCACATCCGCTTTACTGGTATCAATTGAAATCCAGCAATCAAATCGTTGACGTATAGCTTCAATTACAGGGACAACACGATCGAGTTCATCCTGTAATGTCACATCTTTAGCACCTGGACGGGTAGACTCACCACCAATATCAATGATTGCGGTCCCCGCAGCAAGCATACTTTCGACGTGATATAAGGCGTGATCAATACGATTAAACTTGCCACCATCTGAAAAAGAATCCGGTGTTACATTTAAAATACCCATCACTTGTGGCGTAGATAAATCTAACGTTTTATTACGACTGGTTAATTGCATTCGCGTTCCATTTTATTCAGATAATAAAAAACCCCGACCGAGGCCAGGGCTTTTCTTTAGCGTGATATTAAGCCTGAGGTTTAGTATCAGTATCGTCTTCTTTCGTTAACGCATCAATACCATCACCAATTGGTTCTTCAGGCGCAATCTCAGTTTCAGGTGCTTCTTTCGCTGATGACTTAATTGTATCGCCTTCATCCGCCCAACCTTTCGGTGCACGAATTTCGGATTTACGTTCCATCAAGTCATCAATCTGACCTGCATCAATTGTCTCATACTTCATCAATGCATCTTTCATTGCATGCATGATATCCATGTTATCTTCAAGGATTTGACGAGCACGTGCATAGTTGCGATCGATGATCTCACGAACTTCATTATCGATAAGCTTCGCAGTGTCATCTGACATATGCTTACTTTGTGTAACAGAGCGACCAAGGAAAACTTCACCTTCATCTTCTGCGTATAACAAAGGACCTAGCTTGTCTGAGAAGCCCCATTGCGTCACCATCTTACGTGCGATATCTGTTGCACGTTCGATATCGTTCGACGCACCTGTCGATACTTTATCGCGGCCATAAATTAGCTCTTCAGCTAGACGACCCCCGTAAAGGCTAGAAATCATCGACTCCAAGAACTCACGTGAATGACTTACACGATCTTGCTCTGGTAGGTACATAGTCACACCTAACGCACGACCACGTGGGATGATTGACACTTTGTATACTGGATCGTGATCCGGTACTAAGCGACCAATAATTGCGTGACCTGCTTCATGGTATGCTGTTGATTCTTTTTGATCTTCAGACATAACCATTGATTTACGCTCTGCGCCCATCATGATTTTGTCTTTTGCTAGTTCAAATTCAACCATTGAAACTGTGCGCTTGTTACCACGAGCTGCAAACAATGCCGCTTCGTTTACAAGGTTTGCCAAATCAGCACCAGAGAAGCCAGGTGTACCACGAGCGATTAGCGATGCATTCACATCACCATCAAGCGGTACTTTACGCATGTGAACTTTCAGGATCTGTTCACGACCACGTACATCAGGTAAACCAACCACTACTTGACGGTCAAAACGACCAGGACGAAGTAATGCCGGGTCTAATACGTCAGGACGGTTGGTTGCTGCGATAACGATGATACCTTCGTTACCTTCGAAACCATCCATTTCAACCAGCATCTGGTTAAGTGTTTGCTCACGTTCATCGTGACCACCACCAACACCAGCGCCACGTTGACGACCAACAGCATCGATTTCATCGATAAAAATGATACAAGGCGCGGCTTTTTTCGCTTGTTCGAACATGTCACGGACACGAGATGCACCCACACCAACGAACATTTCAACGAAGTCTGAACCAGAAATAGTAAAGAACGGTACTTTTGCTTCACCAGCAATCGCTTTCGCTAGTAATGTTTTACCTGTACCCGGAGGACCAACCATCAATACACCAGTTGGGATTTTACCACCTAGCTTTTGGAAACGGCTTGGATCACGTAGGTAATCAACCAGTTCTTTAACGTCTTCTTTTGCTTCATCACAACCCGCAACATCTGCGAACGTTGTTTTGATTTGGTCTTCGCTCATCATACGCGCTTTAGACTTGCCGAACGACATGGCACCTTTGCCACCACCGCCCTGCATTTGGCGCATAAAGAAAATCCAAACACCAATTAATAGCAGCATTGGGAACCATGAAATGAAGATTGAAGCTAGTAAGCTTGGCTCTTCAGGTGGTGTACCTTCAACAGCTACGTTAGCGTTAATTAAATCGTCTAACAGTTTAGGATCATTTGCGACAGGTAAGTATGTTACGTAGCTCGCATTATCACGTTTGGTTACAGTGATTTCACGATCATTGAATCGCACTTCCTTTATCTGATCCTGACCGATTTGACGGACAAATGTTGTATAGTCAACTCCGGTAGTCTTACTACTATTGGTTCCAAAACTTTGGAATACAGACATAAGAACAACGGCAATGACTAACCATAAAATCAAGTTTTTTGCCATGTCACTCAAGGTGTTAACCTCGCGATAACTAAAAGATGAATGTAGATTACTACAGTTTGTAACCTGTAGCCACAATATAGACTTCACGCGAACGATCTCGCGATGAATCTGGTTTACGAATTTTAACCACTTTGAACATACTACGAACTTCAGCTAAGTATTGGTCAAAGCCTTCGCCTTGGAAAACTTTTACCGCAAAGCTACCGTTCGGTGCAAGTACTTGTCGACACATATCGAGTGCTAGCTCAACAAGATACATCGCTCTCGGTTGGTCGGATGCAAGATTACCACTCATATTAGGAGCCATATCAGACATTACGACATCAACCATATCTGGTTGAATACGTTCTAATAGTGCTTCTAACACTGCCTCTTCACGGAAATCACCCTGCAGGAAGCTAACGCCTGGTAGTGAATCCATTGGCAAAATATCACAAGCAATGACCTGTCCTTCATCACCTACAACTTCTGCCGCATATTGTGACCAACCACCTGGTGCAGCACCAAGGTCAACCACTGTCATGCCCGGTTTTAATAATTTATCTTTGTTCTGAATTTCTTCAATTTTAAAGAAAGCGCGAGAACGATAACCACGTTTTTGGGCCTCTAAAACGTATTTATCGTCAAAGTGCTCTTTCAGCCAACGGCCAGAACTGCCGGATTGTTTTTTTCTACTCATGCCTAACCTAATGAGTTGAGATACTTGTTAAGTATACGTCTGCCAAAGGCTTTATCGCATCTAATTCATTAAAATCTACAATTAAAATGTGCAGTACAACTCAAACACCGCAAATTTTCATGCTGCCATAACGCAAACAAATTAGTCTTCTAGTCTAGATGGCGGTAGAATGTCACGTTTTCAACCCTAGTAACCAAAAAAATAGAGTCATCATGAATCTAAGCACCAAGCAAAAGCAATTCCTAAAAGGTCTTGCTCACAACCTAAAACCTGTTGTTCTTATGGGTGCAAACGGCCTAACTGAAGCTGTTTTAGCAGAAATTGAAATTGCACTTAACCATCATGAATTGATCAAAGTTAAGGTTGCTTCTGAAGAACGTGAAACTAAAGTTTTAATCGTCGATGCTATTGTTCGCGAAACTAAAGCTGAAAAAGTGCAGGTTATCGGTAAAACACTGGTTCTTTACCGCCAAAGCGAAGATCGTAAAATCGAGCTTCCTCGCAAATAAAAAAGGCCGCCTAGCGGCCTTTTTTGTATTAGCTATTAAGACAAAATATTCGACTGCTAGCTAATCGGTGATGCCTATTTTAATTATCGGTTTTATTGATAAACACAACATCAAAATAAGTTTGAAACCTTAGATGTATTGTACTTCTAAAATTTCAAACTCTTTCTGACCACCCGGTGTTGAAATTGCAACTTCATCACCTTCCATTTTACCAATCAAGCCACGTGCAATTGGTGAGTTAACTGAAATTAAGTTTTGCTTAATATCGGCTTCATCATCACCCACAATGCAATATGTCACTTCTTTGTCTGTATCTAGGTCTAATAATGTAATTGTAGTACCAAAAATTACTTTGCCAGTATTTGGCATTGTTGTTACATCAATAATTTGGGCCACAGACAGTTTGTATTCAATATCACGAATTTGCGCTTCACAAATACCTTGCTCTTCACGCGCAGCATGGTATTCCGCATTTTCTTTTAAGTCACCAAGCTCACGAGCTTCAGCAATCGCCTGTGAAATCAGAGGGCGACGCTTTAACAACACATCAAGTTCACTACGTAGCTTTTGCTCGCCACGTACAGTCATTGGCACTTTTTCCATAAATAAATTACCTCAATAACCTGATAGCGAACGCCAATTTCAGGTAATAAAAAAGTTAGCCCAACAAAAGTTGGACTAACGGTATATATCAACGATTAGGATCATTTTAAACAAAGATGGCGCAGAGATCATCATCGTTACGTCATTATCGGGCTGAATCTGATATTAGCATTTTGCAATAGAGCATAAATAACAGACCATTTATCTTATACCCTCAAGCAATACAAGAGGTTATAAAGCCAACTTATTCATCACAAATATATGTACTAGCCATAGCATTATTTTCTCATTCACAAAAGCTATAGCATCACAATTCAACAACATTTATACAAATATTCACACTATTTTTTTGACGCTACCATCTAAATTGAACTAAAAACAAAAACAATCTAGAACTTTTATTGATTTAGATAACACATTGAATAAAAAAGAAATAAAAACTAAAAAAACAAAAAATCGAATACTCATGAGGTATTTTTCAGTTTTTTTTACTAACATAAATGGGTAGACACAAGTAAAAAGAACACCATGCATTTGGCATAGAAGTGCAATACATAAAAACTTTAAAAAGGATTCGGCAATGAACAAGCACCTTATTGCTTTAGCAGTAGCAGCAGCAACTCTATCTGGCGCAGCATCAGCAGCACAAGTTTACTCAGATGACTCATCTTCTCTTGCTATCGGCGGTCGTGTAGAAGCTCGTGCTCTTCTTTCAGATCAAGCACAGAACAAAAATGATAGCGTTCTTCAACAGAAAACTGATAAAGAAGTAACTGACATTTCACGCGTACGTGTGAACATCGATGCGAAAACACAAATCGCTGACGGTGTTCAAGGTATTGGTTTCTACGAGCGTGAATTCAAAGACGACAACTCTAACGACGAAAACCGTTACATGTACGCTGGTGTAAACAGCGACCAATACGGTCAGCTTGTTTACGGTAAAGCTGACGGCTCTCTAGGTATGCTAACTGATTTCACTGATATCATGGCATACGCAGGTTCTGTTGTTGGTGGTACTAAGCTAGCAGTAGCTGACCGCACAACTAACAACCTAGCATACACAGGTAACTTTGGTGATCTAACGTTCAAAGCGAACTACGTATTCGCTGGTGCTGACTACGATTCAGCTGGTAATAAAACAGACGTTCACGGTTTCTCTACAGCAGCTAAGTACAACGTTGCTGACACTGGTCTTGCTCTAGGTCTTGGTTACGGCGAACAACGTGATCAAAATGGTGTTAACACTCACAAAGCACGTTCTGAGCAAACTTTCGCTACAGCATCTTACACTGTTGGTGATCTATACTTCGGTGGTCTATACAAGTACGGTCGTCGCGATGGTCAAAACCTTGTAACTGACAAAGTAACAGATACTCAAGGTTACGAATTTGCAGCCGCTTACACAGCAGGTAAAGCAGTATTCACTACTACTTACGGCTTCATGAAAGATGAAAAAGCTCATAACGAATACGATGAGCTAGCAAACGCTCTTGCAATCGACGGTACTTACTACTTCAACAGCAACTTCCGTACTTACGCTTCTTACACATTCAACATGCTTGATAAGAACAAAGTAGGTAAAGTTGCAGCATCTGACCAATTCGTTCTAGGTGCTCGTTACGACTTCTAATCCTTGCGATTAAAGTAGAACAGATGAAGCGTCGACTTAGGTCGGCGCTTTTTTTATTAGTTTTGTGTCATTTTTTAGCCTTTATTCTTTATCTTTTTTTACCCTCTCTCATATAAACGTTATGATTAAGGTCTATCTCTTAACCAAGACTATGCCTTGATATGTTTAAAAAACTGCTTTGCTCTGCATTAATGGCAACGAGCTTCTCCTCTTTTGCTGCGTTTTCTCCCCAACAAGCAATCAACCAACTACCCAAAGGTAGTGATGTCGCGCTTCTCATCGTAAATCCTGCCACCAACAAAGTTATATACGATAAACGCGCAGACGAATTACAAGCACCAGCGAGTACACAGAAAACAATCACAGCGCTTGCTGCAAAGCTATATCTTGGTAATAACTTCCATTTTGATACCTACCTTGAAACCAAAGGTAATGATGTCATTTTAAAATTTAATGGTGACCCAACGCTGAAACGTAGTGATATTGCGAATTTGCTTCGCCAACTAAAACAGCAAGGTGTAACCACAATTAAAGGCAATCTGTACTTAAACGGCGGACATTTTACTGGCTATGAACGTGCTATTGGTTGGCCTTGGGATATTTTAGGATCTTGTTACAGTGCGCCATCAAGTAGCATCAGCTTAGAGCACAACTGTGTTCAAGGTGCGCTATACAGCAATAAATCTTTTGGTGATGTAACACGCGTAAATGTGCCTAGCCACCAGCCAATTAAGGTACAAACCTCAGCTATTGTGGTTTCCAAGGCTCAGCAAAAAGAGCAACACTGTGAGCTATCAATGACCTCCAATGATCGCAACATGTACCAAATCAGTGGGTGTATACAGCCTCGCAAAGAGCCCCTGCCACTTAAATTTGCAGTACAGAATACCACCTTGTATTCAAACGCGATTATTCAACAAGAGCTTAAGCGCGCAGGTATCAAGTTAAACGGTAAGGTACTTCGTAACGATAAAATTAGCGGGAAAATAATCGCAACACATCGCTCAGCACCGTTATCAACATTACTTGATATTATGTTGAAACGATCTGATAACCTATTTGCTGATAACATTGCCAAAACGATTGGTGCAAAGTATTACAACCAAGCAGGTAGCTACACCAATGGTATTGAAGCAATCAAAGCGATACTAAAAGATAAAGCAGGTATCGATCTTTCTGATACTGTGATGGTGGATGGCTCAGGCTTATCCCGTAATAACCGTTTAACAGCAAGTGACTTAATGAAAGTGGTGACTTACATTTACCGTCACCCACAGCTTGGGTTAATGAATGATCTACCTGTATCAGGTAAAAGTGGCACATTACAGTACCGTCGTAGTATTCGTGATGTTCCGCTAAAAGGTAAGATTATTGCTAAAAGTGGCTCTTTATTCGGAACCTATAACCTTGCAGGTGTGATGAATACCCAAAATGGTAAACCACTCCTCTTTGTACAGTTAGTGACTAATTACTATCCACACATGCATGACGGTGAAAAAGCAGCGTTACCACCGATTTACCAATTTGAAAAACAGCTTTATAACTCTCTTTATAAAAGCTACTAAATAGCGCGTTCTATAAAAAAAAGCCACTATAGCTAACCTATAGTGGCTTTTTTATAACAATGTTTATCAATGCCCTAATCCAAGCATCCAATTAACAGTCGTGAAATAAATCATCATCCCAGTAATATCAACCATAGAAGCTAAGACAGGACTCACAAGTACCGCGGGATCCAAATTCAGTGCCCTTGCGATCATAGGTAACACTCCGCCTATGGTGGTTGAGATTACAACTTGGATCGAAATCGCAATACCTATTGCAAGAGCAATAGAATCAAGTGTCATTCCTGCAGGTAACACTACATCACCACTAAAGAAAATGACTCGCCCGATGATCACCGCAGCAAGGCTGATAGCAATAACCATCGCAACACGAAACTCTTTCCACAAGACGGCTAACCAGTCCCGTGATTTTATTTCTTCCATTGCCAAAGCTCGCACCACCAAGGTAGCGGCTTGTGAGCCAGTATTTCCTCCTGCAGCTGCAATGACAGGCATATAGATCGCAAGTAGCACTAATTGACTTAACGTATCCTCATAATGAGAAATAATTAAGCCTGAGACGATTCCCATTAGTGCCAAAACGACAATCCAACCTATGCGTTCTTTCACATGATTGAAGACACTATTTTCTAGGTAATGCCCGGTAGGCTCGGCTTCTGAGCTAATAAGCCCTAATCCACTGGCAATCTGACGGGCTCTGACTTCTTGTTTGAATTCGTTTAATCTATCTAATAATATTTGCACATGCCGTAATGGGCACTCATGAAGCATAGCTAACGCATCTGATACCAGCATTTTTACAAGTAACTGTGCTTGCTCATCCAAATCATATTTTAGAAATGCATTACGTACTGCAAGTGCATCTTTCTGTGCTATTTGTGTTGTTGCAGCGAAAACTGCATCGTTCATTACCGCCATGGCGAATCTCCCGATTGGCTGACTCTCTAAAAGAGATGGTAACGACCACCGACATAGCATTACGTATTATCAGCAACAACTATCGCCAATGCTGAATAATTAATGCTATGAATTAAGATAGGAAATGGAAAATCAAAGGAAAGTTGTCGTGAAAGTGCATCACTAAAAAGGAAGGTTGGACATACTATTCCGTACTCAGTAGTACGGTGAAAACAATGGATACCGTAAACTAAGCGAGATTTTCCTGCTTCATACTTGGGGGATGGTCGGTATCGTTCATTATTGTCTCCAAAAACATCTATCGCTTACTGCGACGCCTGCATTCTAAATAAATCAACCTGTACAGAAACTGATTATCAAAGTTTATTTATTTCAATTAATTATAAAAATAAAAAAGCCGAGCATCATAGCTCGGCTTTTCTGTTTCAATTCACGTTACACTTACTTAATACGTGCGTGTAGCTCTTGAATTGAGGTAACTGTATTGCGGTCATCTGCGGTATGCGCCATGCAGGTTGCAAATGCAGCATTTAGCGTTGTAGTGTAGTTCACCTTCTCAGCTAGTGCACCACGACGAAGTACTTTTGAATCTTCAATCGCTTGGCGACCAGCTGCTGTGTTAACAATGTAGGTGTATTCATTGTTCTTGATACGGTCAAGAATATGAGGGCGACCTTCATGTACTTTGTTAACAAGGCGAGGGTTAATACCCGCTTCACCAAGAATCACAGCTGTGCCGTGAGTCGCATCTAGTTGGTAACCTAGCTTAGTTAGCTTAGAGGCTAGATCAACCACACGTTGCTTATCACCTTCACGAACAGACAGGAGCGCACGGCCACCTTCTGGGTACTCTTTACCACAACCTAATTCAGCTTTGGCGAATGCTTCTGCAAACGTATTACCGATCCCCATGACTTCACCTGTTGAGCGCATTTCTGGGCCTAACAGTGGGTCAACGCCTGGGAACTTGTTAAACGGTAGCACCACTTCTTTCACTGAGTAATACGGCGGAATGATTTCCTTAGTAAAACCTTGTGATTCAAGTGATTGCCCAGCCATAACACGCGCTGCAATCTTAGCTAGTGGTGCACCTGTTGCTTTAGAAACAAACGGTACGGTACGTGCTGCACGAGGGTTAACCTCGATTAGGTACACTTGACCATCTTTGACAGCGAACTGAGTGTTCATTAGGCCACGAACACCTAATTCAAACGCAAGGTTCTTCACTTGCTCACGCATCACATCTTGGATTTCTTGGCTTAGAGTGTACGCAGGCAAAGAACATGCTGAGTCACCTGAGTGAACACCTGCTTGCTCGATATGCTCCATGATACCGCCAATCACCACTTGCTCACCGTCACAAATCGCATCAACGTCAACTTCAACAGCATCATCTAGGAAACGATCTAGTAGTACAGGTGATTCGTTTGAAACGCTAACAGCTTCATTGAAATAGCGACGCAAATCTTGCTCGTCGTATACAATTTCCATTGCACGACCGCCAAGCACGTAAGAAGGACGTACAACCAGAGGGAAACCAATTTCACGTGATTTCTCAACCGCTTGCTCCATAGTCGTCACAGTTGCGTTTTCAGGTTGTAATAAACCTAAACGGTCAACCGCTTGTTGGAAGCGCTCACGGTCTTCTGCACGGTCAATCGCATCAGGGCTTGTACCGATGATTGGCACACCTGCAGCTTCTAGTGCACGTGCTAGTTTCAGTGGTGTTTGACCACCGAACTGAACGATAACGCCTTTTGGTTTTTCAACGCGTGCGATAGCTAGTACATCTTCTAGTGTTACTGGCTCGAAGTACAGGCGATCTGATGTGTCGTAATCCGTTGATACTGTCTCTGGGTTACAGTTAACCATGATAGTTTCGTAACCGTCTTCACGCAGTGCTAATGATGCATGTACACAGCAGTAATCAAATTCGATACCTTGACCGATACGGTTTGGACCACCGCCCAATACCATGATCTTATCTTTGTCGGTTGGGTTTGCTTCACACTCTTCATCGTATGATGAGTACATGTAAGCGGTATCAGATGAGAACTCAGCCGCACACGTATCTACACGCTTGTAGACTGGGTGAATGTCGAACTGATCGCGTAGTTTGCGAATTTCACCTTCACCAATGCCAAGTAATTTAGCAAGACGCGCATCAGCAAAACCTTTACGCTTCAGTTTGCGTAGTACTTCTGCATTCAGGCCAGCAAAGCCTGCCGCTTTCACTTGCTCTTCAAGCTTGATGATTTCTTCAATTTGAACCAAGAACCAACGGTCGATGTTAGTAAGGTTAAAGATACCGTCAACAGACATGCCAGCACGGAACGCATCACCAATGTACCAAATACGCTCTGCGCCTGCTTCTTTCAACTCGTGACGGATCTTGCTCATCGCATTTGGATCGTCAAGGTCAACCATTTCATCAAAGCCCATCGCGCCAACTTCTAAGCCACGTAGTGCTTTGTGTAGTGATTCTTGTTGGTTACGGCCAATCGCCATAACCTCACCGACTGACTTCATCTGTGTCGTTAGGCGATCGTTAGCACCAGCAAATTTCTCGAAGTTAAAGCGAGGGATCTTCGTTACTACGTAATCGATAGTAGGTTCAAATGATGCTGGTGTTGCTCCACCTGTGATATCGTTCATCAGTTCATCAAGAGTGAAACCAATTGCCAGTTTTGCCGCGATTTTTGCAATCGGGAAACCTGTTGCTTTTGATGCTAGTGCTGATGAGCGAGATACACGTGGGTTCATTTCGATGATAACCATACGGCCATCTTTCGGGTTGATACCAAACTGTACGTTTGAACCACCTGTTTCAACACCAATTTCACGCAGTACTGCAAGCGATGCATTACGCATTAATTGGTATTCTTTGTCTGTTAGGGTTTGCGCAGGTGCAACTGTGATTGAGTCATAGGTGTGAATACCCATAGGGTCAAAGTTTTCAATCGCACACACGATGATACAGTTATCGTTCTTATCGCGAACCACTTCCATTTCATATTCTTTCCAACCAATTAATGACTCATCAATCAGGAGCTCATTGGTTGGTGAAAGATCGAGACCACGAGAACAGATCTCTTCGAATTCTTCTTTGTTGTAAGCAATACCGCCACCCGTACCACCCATAGTAAATGATGGGCGAATGATACATGGGAAACCAACCATATCGAGCACTTTGTAAGCTTCTTCCATGGTTTTCGCAGTATCGGCGCGAGGACACTCTAAGCCAATAGATTTCATTGCTTTATCGAAGCGAGAACGGTCTTCTGCTTTATCAATAGCATCGGCTGTTGCACCGATCATCTCAACGCCGAACTCTTCTAGTACGCCATGACGCTCAAGATCAAGTGCACAGTTTAGTGCTGTTTGACCGCCCATGGTTGGCAGTACCGCATCAGGGCGTTCTTTAGCAATGATATTACGTACCACTTCCCAGTGGATTGGCTCGATGTAAGTTGCATCAGCCATTTCTGGATCAGTCATGATAGTGGCAGGGTTAGAGTTTACCAGAATAACGCGGTAACCCTCTTCACGAAGTGCTTTACAAGCTTGTGCACCAGAGTAATCGAACTCACAGGCCTGACCGATAACGATTGGTCCAGCACCTAGAATTAGTACACTTTTTATGTCAGTACGTTTTGGCATTTCTTACTACTCCCGGCTTAGGCGCTGTGTTTCTTAATTAATTCGATAAAGTGATCAAATAATGGTGCTGCATCGTGTGGACCAGGGCTCGCTTCTGGGTGGCCTTGGAAACTGAATGCAGGCTTGTCGGTACGATGGATACCTTGTAGCGAGCCATCAAACAGGGATTTATGTGTCGCACGTAAGTTTTCAGGTAACGTTGCTTCGTCAGCAGCAAAACCGTGGTTCTGGCTGGTGATCATCACAATATCACGATCTAAATCTTTAACTGGGTGGTTAGCACCGTGGTGACCAAACTTCATTTTTACTGTTTTCGCACCGCTTGCTAGGGCAAGAATTTGGTGACCTAAACAGATACCGAAGATTGGAATGTTTTTATCAAGGAATGTTTTGGTTGCTTCAATGGCGTAAGTACATGGTTCTGGATCACCAGGGCCGTTTGATAGGAAAACACCATCAGGGTTTAACGCAAGTACGTCTTCTGCTGAAGTTTGTGCAGGAACAACCGTTAAACGACAACCGCGGTCAACCAGCATACGCAAGATGTTACGTTTAGCGCCAAAGTCATAAGCGACTACGTGGTATGGCAGCTCGTTTTCTTCCTGTGCTTCTGGTAAGCCGTTCTCTAATGTCCAAGAACCTTGCTTCCAGCTGTATGTTTCGCTTGTTGTCACTTCTTTTGCTAAATCCATGCCTTTAAGACCTGGGAAAGCTTTCGCTTGCTCTAAGGCAAACGCCTCATCGATGTTATTACCCGCAATGATACAACCGTTTTGCGCACCCTTTTCACGAAGAAGTCGAGTTAGCTTACGAGTATCAATATCTGCGATACCAACAACGTTTTGTGATTTTAAGTAATCAGAAAGGGATTGTTCAGAGCGGAAGTTTGAAGCGATAAGAGGAAGATCACGAATAACCAAACCTTGTGCATGAATAGCGGTAGATTCTTCGTCTTCGGTATTAGTACCGGTGTTGCCAATGTGAGGATAAGTAAGAGTAACGATCTGTTGTGAATAAGAAGGGTCGGTGAGAATTTCCTGATACCCCGTCATCGAGGTGTTAAAAACGACTTCACCAACGGCCGAACCATCTGCCCCAATGGACACGCCGCGGAACACTGTCCCATCTTCCAGGACTAACAGCGCTGATTTGCTCAAGACAACCTCCAATTAAATAAAAATGCAATTAAAACAGATAAAGTTGCAATTACCCATTCCTTTTAACGCCAAAAACCACGTCTTACTGATTTTTGACAAATTGCGCAAATTCTATTGATCCATTAGCAATCTGTCAACATAAGACATAAAAATAATTTCAAAAAACACGCTTTCAGTAAATTTTAATGGTAAAGGCCATGAAAGAATAACTTTAGTTACAAAAAACATCGTCAACGATATCAATGAACAAGATTTAATCGTTTGCTATTTTTACACATTCGTTAACAAAACTTAATTCATTAAAAAAAGCATAAAAACAAATAGAAAAAGCACAAAAGTAAACATCAGAACAATTAAATGAAGCGTAACACACATTTAAACATCAAAATATGTACATCAAGGTATATTTATTCGCCACTCACTTGTTATTCCTTATACATTTCATCAGTAACGTGTTTTATTCACTTTTACGATACTCAGTTTATTCAGATATAAAAAAACCTGCTTTAAAAGCAGGTTTCTAAATGAAAATAATTATAGTGAGTCGAGCCCTAATACATCTTCCATGGTATAAAAGCCTGGTGCTTTATCATTTAGCCACACTGCCGCACGAACTGCACCATTAGCAAATGTCATGCGATCCGTCGCCTTATGGGTGATCTCAACACGTTCACCAATATCTGCAAACATTGCGGTATGTTCACCAACAATGTCGCCAGCACGAATCGTCGCAAAGCCAATTTCATCACGTGTACGTTCACAGGTGATCCCTTCACGAGCATACACAGCAACATCGCTTAGCTTGTTACCCATTGCACCCGCAATCGCTTCGCCCATACCAATCGCAGTACCCGATGGCGCATCCACTTTATGACGGTGGTGTGCTTCAACGATTTCGATATCGCAGTAATCACCCATGACTTTGGCTGCTTTTTCTAGCAACTTAAATACTAGGTTTACACCTACACTGTAATTTGGCGCCATCACTACAGGTATTTCTGCAGCTGCAGCATCAATTAGCTCACGTTCTTGCTCAGTAAACCCTGTGGTACCAATCACGATCTTTTTGTTGTGCTGCTTACAAAACTCAATGTTTGCCAAGGTTGCAACAGGTGCCGTAAAGTCAATCAATACATCAAAATCATCAAGAGCCTTGCTAAGATCATCCACAATGATCACATCCGCAATACCCGTTCCGGCTAACTCACCCGCATCAACGCCGACTAACGTTGAGCCTGCACGCTCTGTTGCTGCGCCTAGCTCTGCTTTTTCTGATAGTTGTGTGGCTTTTAATAGCTGACGCCCCATACGGCCAGCTGCTCCGGCTATCGCAATTCTTACCATTGCGTGCTTCTCCCTTGATGAATATATAATTATCTCAACACTGTAGCGGTTTTACAGATGATAAAAAAGCCCCAGCTTTCACTGAGGCTTATTCTGCACAAATCAATATGCTATTAGATATTCTTTACTTGTAGCTCTTTCGGTACTTCAAAGAACATGTTTTCTTCACGACCTGAAAGTTCTTCCACTTCAGAGCCTGTTAACTTTTGGATCTGCTGGATAATTTGATTAACGAGCTCTTCTGGCGCTGAAGCTCCTGCTGTAACACCGACTGTAGATTTATTATCAAACCAACTAGCTTCAATATCCTCAACGCAATCAGTCAAATAGCCTGGTGTACCTAACTTTTCAGCTAGCTCACGTAAGCGGTTTGAGTTAGATGAATTTTTAGAGCCGACCACAATCATCACATCAACAGATTCTGCCATTTCACGTACTGCATCTTGGCGATTCTGGGTTGCGTAACAAATATCGTCTTTACGTGGACCTTGGATCTCTGGGAACACTTGGCGCAAGCGATCAATGACATCCGCAGTTTCATCTACAGATAATGTCGTCTGGCTAACATAGTGAAGATTAGTTGGATCTTTAACGATAGTGGTTAGCTTATCGACATCCTCAGGTGTTTCAACAAGGTACATGCCACCGTCTTGGTTTGCATATTGCCCCATTGTCCCTTCAACTTCAGGGTGACCAGCATGACCGATCAGCACAACTTCCATCGCTTTACGGCTTGCACGTGCAACTTCCATGTGAACTTTGGTCACTAACGGACACGTTGCATCAAATACGGTTAATTGACGCTGCTTAGATTCGTTACGCACCGCTTGAGACACACCGTGAGCTGAGAATATAACGATATTGTCATCAGGCACTTCGCTCAACTCTTCAACAAAAATCGCCCCTCGCTGTTTTAGCCCTTCAACAACAAAACGGTTATGTACGACCTCGTGACGAACATAAATAGGCGGTTGGTACATTTCCAATGCACGCTCTACAATGCTGATCGCACGATCAACACCAGCACAAAAACCTCGTGGGTTTGCGAGTAAGATTTTCATCAACGATTGCTCTTAACTTTCAATGGAGACAACCTCAACCTCGAAGGTGACGGCTTGTCCTGCAAGTGGATGATTAAAGTCTACGGTAACTGAATCACCCACAACGGCTGTAATTATTCCTGGAATGTCATGACCATCAGGACCTGCAAAAGCAATAATATTTCCTACTTCAGCAGGTGCATCCGCACCAAATTTAGCCAGTTCAATATGGTGTATATTATCAGGATTCGGCATACCAAAAGCATCTTCTGGTGCTAATTCAAACGAATCTTTTGCACCTTCATTTAATCCTAATAAACACTTTTCGAAATTGTCAGTTAAGCTGCCATCGCCCATACGAAATAATGCAGGTTTGCCCATCGCATAAGTAGATTCCGCAACCGATCCATCTTCAAGTTTAATAGCAAAATGCATCAACACTTCGCTGTTATCTTTAATCACTGACATACCACATCCTTTTGCTTAAACCATAACGGTATTAATACCTTTACGGCTCATCTAATTTAATCTGTCCATTTAACAATAAAGCACTACTGAGTATCAACGTGCTGATACCAAGGTTTTAGTGTTTCACTTTAATATTTTCTTCACTATCACAGTCACAACTATTCTTTCGATATAAAAAAACGCAGCTCAATGAATGAGCTGCGTTTATCTAAGACGTGTTTATGATGTGAAGAACTTACTGATCTTTAGCTGCTTTGTCTGATTTAAAACCATCTAAAATCAGTAAAGCGGCACCAATACAGATTGCACTATCCGCGACATTAAACGCTGGGAAGTGGTAATCACCATAGAAAAAGTCGAGAAAGTCGACCACAAAACCATGGTACATACGATCAAATAAGTTACCAAATGCACCACCAATAATTAATGCATAAGCACAATTAGCGATTTTATTTGTCGCAGGTGTACGGCGCATCCAGTACATCAATAAACCACAGACACCAAAAGCAATAACGGCAAACAACCAACGTTGCCAACCACTTGCATCACTTAAAAAGCTAAATGCAGCACCTGTATTGTGCACATATAACAGATTAAA